>NZ_JAOANA010000007.1:0-207102 GCF_032335535.1 Alkalihalobacillus sp. MEB130 | reverse complement strand
CTTTTCCCGCAGGTTTATTCAATCTACACTTCCAACGGAAGTGAGAGCTGAAATTCAGTGGTTCCATCTAAATAGGAGAAGTCTGCTCTATTCAGATGGAAAATATTAGCTAATCAACACCCCTGGGGTCAGACCCCCCTCTAGTGCGGTGCTGTAATAAAGAGGGGTCAGACCCCCTGACAGGGGAGCGTACTTCCTATATAATGGAGGTATTATTACCGGAAACGAGAGGAACGGATATGACAAAACCTTATTATGGTCAGTTAGAAGAAGAAAAAGTGTTTAAAGATCCTGTTCACCGCTATATTCATGTACGAGATGAGTTGATTTGGGCGTTAATTGGCACGAAGGAGTTCCAGCGCTTGCGTCGGGTTAGGCAGCTTGGTACGACCTATATGACGTTTCATGGAGCGGAGCATACGAGGTTCAATCACTCGCTAGGTGTGTATGAGATCACAAGGCGAATTCTAGATGTTTTTCACGGTCGGCCGCATTGGAATGGTGACGAACGTCTTCTTGCGCTCTCGGCCGCACTATTGCACGATGTTGGTCATGGTCCTTTTTCTCATTCGTTTGAAAAAGTATTTGATACTGATCATGAAGAGTGGACAAGACAAATTATTCTTGGTGACACGGAAGTGAATGAAGTCCTCTCCAATGTAGGGCCAGAGTTCCCTCAGGCTGTGGCGGATGTAATTGAAAAGACCTATTCGGGCAAGCTTGTCACTAGCATCATTTCGAGCCAGATTGATGCTGATCGAATGGACTACTTGCAGCGTGACGCGTATTATACGGGTGTCAGTTATGGGCATTTTGATATGGAGAGAATTCTCCGAGTTATGCGACCAATGGAAGACCAAGTCGCCATTAAGCAAAGCGGAATGCATGCCGTTGAAGATTACATTATGAGCCGGTATCAAATGTATTGGCAAGTGTATTTCCATCCGGTTACGAGAAGTGGGGAAGTTATCTTAAGCAAAATCTTTATGAGAGCAAAAGAACTGTATGAACAAGGATATGAGTTCAAGCATAAACCTCAGCATTTTTATTCGTTTTTTGACGGAAAAGGGAGCTTGGACGATTATTTACGGTTAGATGAGGCGATAACTCTCTATTATTTTCAAATTTGGCAAGAAGAAGAGGATCGCATTTTGAGCGATCTTTGTGTAAGATTCTGTAATAGAAAATTATTTAAGTATGTCGAATTTAATCCGAATTTGCAAATGAATGATTGGCTTGTGCTTCAAGATCTGTTCAAAAAAGCAGAGTTGAATCCTGACTACTATTTAGTCGTTGATTCATCTTCTGATCTTCCGTACGATTTCTATCGTCCAGGGGAAGAAGAGGAGCGTTTGCCGATCCATTTAATTATGCCAAACGGAAAGTTACGTGAGCTTTCACGAGAATCTGATGTGGTTGAAGCAATATCAGGAAAAAAACGTACCGATCATAAACTCTATTTCCCGCTTGATTACTTAGAGGACGAGCGTGAACATAAAGACGTGAAGAAGAAGATTCGAGAATTATTGAATGTATAAAAGGGGGAACAGGCTTTGCTGAAGGATCATGCGAATGTGATGGCACTTTTTATGCAAGCAGGTGAGGTTGTTGGACGGAAGAAGCTGCAAAAGATGATTTACATTGCAAAAAAAATGGACGTGCCATTCTCAGAGCGATTTAAGTTTCATATGTTTGGACCGTATTCAGAAGAACTAAGTTTGCGGATGGAAGAGTTGTGTAACTTAGGATTCCTTTTAGAAAACAAAGAAGACAAAGGCAACTATTATCAATACCGCTATGTACTCTCAGAAGAAGGACAAAAGTTTTTAGATTTATATCAATTTGATTTGCCTGAAACAGGGGAGTTAATTGGAAGCTTGAACGGTCAAAGTTCTCGTTTTCTCGAACTAGTCTCGACTCTTTTGTATTTTGAAGAACTCACTCGAGATGAAGTAAAAGAAAAAGTGTTTACGCTAAAAAAGAAATCAAACTATACAGAAGAAGACATTGAACAAGCATACGAATTTATTGAATCACTTCGAAAGCTCGTTCATTAGAGGAAAAAGCGCACTCGGGTAAGAGTGGGCTTTTTTTGAAGAAATGAGGCTATCTCTTAAAGGTCTTGTTTGCAACGATGGAAAAATACTTTACACTAGCATAGAATGGGTCATTTTGTGTAAAATTTGAACAAAGGGCAGTGAAAGGAAGGTGTTTTTAGATGGACTTATTAAATAATGATAACTTGAAAAAGAAAAAAAGTAGCGGATTTAACATTTTAAGCAATGATTCAACAGATGGTCATGGTGGCTACGGCGCCGGTACAATGAATTTAGATAACGTGTCACCTGTTTTTGTTGACCCGGCAGAAGGCGAAGCATTTGTTGATATGGGTGCACTGCATGCTCGTTCTGCTGTAGAAAAGCGAATTAAATTCCTTCCTGATAAGGAAAAAGTGCCAAATGGTAAGCTGTACTGGCTCGTTTGGGTAACGATTAACCATAAAGATGGGAAACCTTATTATGCAGGTGTCGCTGGATGTGAAATGACAGTCGACATTGAGATTAGAAGAGGATACAAAAGCCTTCCTGAACATGTAAATAAGATGGATAAATCGTTAAAAGGAAAAATTCTTGTAGATGATATGGACGACAAGTCAAAGAAAATTCTGGCTGAATTTTTGAAAACACATAATGAACAAATGTGGTTAAATTCAGAAAAAGAATTACATGATGCGCTTACTGTGTAGGGAGCAAAGGATATTTACCTTGTAAACCCCTAAATTCATTTTTTTATGAAAGATTTTTGAACACTGAATGCGACTCTTGAGGTTTTCGAACATTACGAGTAAACTGAAGGAAGTATAAAAAGCACATTTATACTAGGACACGAAAAAGCGCAAGGGACTTGGACACCCCTTGCGCTTTTTCATTTTCTCTGAGATTTTGTAGAAATTGCATGGACGCTTTAATGTCCGAACCATTTAAAAAAACGATCTAGAAAGCGTTCCTTCTCATGTGTTTCTTCATCAATCGCTTCTACTTCTTCGCCGTTGGAAGCTGGTTTCGGACATTCAGACGTTGGCTCTGTTCCTTCAACAAAATACGTAACCCGGTGGGTAGGGCAATCTTCTGTTGCAAGAAGTCCATTACTTGGGTCAATTTCAACCCCTACGACACCATCAGGAATAGGGAAATCTTCAGCCGGTTGATCTTTCAAGGCATGTTCTGTGAAGTTTGCCCAAATTTTTTTCGCGTACTGGCCATCTGTTGAATGATTCAAGCGTGTACCGCTATCGTACCCAACCCACACACTCGTAACAAGCCTTGGTGTGTATCCAACCATCCAACTGTCAAAACTTGTTGAACCGGACTTACCTGCCGCTGGTCGGTTAAGAAGGTGTGCAACGGACCGCCCAGTTACTGAAGCGTGAGCATTTAAATAAGGATCAAACATCCCCTTCATTAAATCCGTAATAATAAAAGCTAATCTTGGATCTAGTACTTGTTCAAGATGAGGTTCAGACTCATAAATGACTTCGCCTTCTGCATCAACGACTTTTTTAATAAAGCGAGGCTCTACTTTTTTTCCACCATTGGCAAAAGCGCTATACGCTCTAGCCATCTCCGCAATTCCAACATCCGATGCTCCTAAAGCTAAAGCAGCTCCTTCTCCTAATGGACTTTCTACGCCAACCCGTTGTGCTAGTTCACCTGCTTTGTCTGTTCCTAAATAAAGATGAGTTTTGACAGCATAAATATTGTCTGAAAATGCCATCGCCTGAAGCATTGTTATAAAGTCATTTGCATAATTGTCATTGAAATTACTAGGAGACCAAGGTGGTGTCCCGTCTCCAAGCTCAAACGATGTTTCCTCACTCATGAGTGTCGATGCGGGGGTGAACCCGTTCTCAAGAGCCGCAAAATAGAGAAATGGTTTAAAAGATGAACCTGGATGACGTCTTGCTTCCGTCGCTCGGTTATAAGGGCTTTCGACATAATCTTTTCCACCAATAAGTGCTTTTACATCGCCGGTACGAGGGTCCATCGCAACAAGAGCAGTTTGCAAATCGGAATCAGGCATTTCCCTTTCAACCCAATATTCGGCCTCTTTTTGCATGTCAGGATCAAGTGTTGTATACACTCTTAATCCTCCCGCTTCAAACAAAGCAGGATCGATGCCGACATCTTGAATAAGGATACGTTCTACAGCATCTTGGAAGTATGGACCGATCGTCGAGGTACTTTCTAGTTCATCATGAATAAAATCGAGCGGTTCCGCATGTGCTTCATCAGCCTCAACTTGTGTAAGAACGCCGTTAGCAACCATGGATTGCAACACAACCGCTTGGCGGCTTTTGGCTCGTTCTAAATCGAATAACGGAGAATAATAGCTTGGCCCTTTTGGAATTCCAGATAACATACTTGCTTCTGCTAGTGTAAGATTGTTGGCTGACTTTCCAAAGTAATGATGAGCAGCCGCTTCAATTCCATAGGCTCCATGACCATAATAGACAGTGTTCAGGTAGCCTTCTAAAATCTGATCTTTATCGTAATTCATTTCTAAACGAAGCGAATAGAGAAGTTCGTTCCACTTACGGACCCATGTTTTATCATGACTTAAATACAAGTTACGAGCATATTGCTGCGTGAGAGTACTTGCACCTTGTGCCATTGATCCGGAACGAAGATTGGCTATGACAGCACCGCCAATACGTGTTACGTCAAAGCCTAAGTGCTGGTAAAAACGTCTGTCTTCAATCGAGATCGTCGCATCAACGACATCTTGATCGATTTCAGATAAAGAAACCCAGTGACGGTTTTCACCTTGATGGTGTTGACCAATCGGAGAATTGTCCGCCCCATAAAAGACCGTTGTTTGTGAAACGTTTAATGGAGGAGGACCTTGCATTTTTGTGTACGATAATAGAGCAACAGCAGCTCCTGCTGCTAAAACTAATAAAATTAATAACAGACGAAAAAATAAACGGACTAAGCGCCTTCTGCGGCGTACTCGTCGGTCAATGACGACTTCCATTACGTCACCCCGTTCTAACAATAATTTTTTATAATGGCAAGTTGGGAACAATGCGATTGTGATGCTGTTTGTTCCTCTATCCATCATGGGTAGAAATCGTCTTTTTTAAACATGCTTTTCGCTTCGTTTCTTTGCTTGTCTAGCATTTGTGCTATTTGTAAGAGTAGAACAGCAGAAAAAAGAAAAAGCTATATATGGTAAGTAACGGACTGATGAGGTGACTAAAATGGAATTGTGGTATACAGAAAAGCAAACGGAGAGCTTTGGAATTACGGCAAAAATCAAACAAACTCATCATACAGAACAAACGGAGTTCCAAAAGCTTGATATGATTGAAACAGAAGAGTTTGGAAATATGCTCGTATTAGATGGTATGGTGATGACAACGGAAAAGGATGAGTTCGTGTATCATGAGATGGTAGCGCATGTCCCGTTGTTTACGCATCCCAACCCGAAAAATGTGTTGGTCGTTGGGGGTGGCGATGGCGGAGTGATTCGTGAAATTTTAAAGCATCCATCTGTTGAGAAAGCAACACTCGTAGAAATTGATGGCAAAGTCATTGAGTACTCGAAAAAATATTTGCCGACGATTGCAGGAGCATTGGATGACGCGCGCGTCGATGTACAAGTGGATGATGGGTTCATGCATATTGCAAAATCGGATGCAGATTACGACGTCATAATGGTTGACTCCACAGAACCAGTCGGTCCAGCTGTAAAATTGTTTGAAAAAGGGTTCTATGAAGGAATTTCTAAAGCGTTGAAAGAAGACGGTATATTTGTCGCGCAAACGGACAATCCTTGGTTTCATAGTGAACTTATAACGAAAGTATTCAAAGACGTCAAAGAAATCTTTCCAATCACGCGTCTTTACACGGCAAACATTCCAACCTACCCAAGTGGACTTTGGACGTTTACAATTGCATCAAAAAAGCATGACCCACTTGACGTAGAGGAAAGTCGTTTTCATGAAATCGACACAAAGTATTACACGAAAGAACTACACAAAGCAGCATTCGCTTTACCGAAATTTGTTGGCGACTTGATTCAGTAAAGACTCATGAAGCGATACGATGCCCAAAGAGCAACCTAATGAGGTTGCTCTTTTTCCGGAGGTGCGGAGCAGGGTTGGGGTCACAGAGTTGGGGTCAGACCCCTCGGTGTAACGTCACCGCGGTAAAGAGGTGAAAAGGGGTCAGACCCCGCTTTACTACTGTGCAAGACTACAGCGGGGTCTGACCCCGATATGGACACTGTGTATTTCCGTCTTGCATGTCTGTTGCAAACTCGCTAAACTTGAAGGATAGAGAGGTGTGCGAGCCGGGATGAAAAATACGATAAAACGGATAGTGAAAATGCGTTTTCAGACGAAAATCAACCATGACGATCATACAGAGTCTTACGAATTTACAACGCGTGGAGAGCTGTTTCATAAAGGCAATCAAGACTATTTGCGTTTTCAGGAGGCGTTATCGGAAAACGATACGGTACAGACGACGATGAAATGGGATGGCCGAGAGCTGATGCTTATTAGGCAAGGGGCGATCTTAATGCGACAAGGGTTTATCGTAGGTGAGGAAACGTTTGGGAGGTACGTAACTCCTGATGCCTCGTGGGAGACGACAGCTTCCACCGATAAATTACTCGTTCAATGGCCATCTGGCAAAAGTCGTGGTCGCATTCAACTTACATATAAATTTTCCCTGCAAGGTCAGGATACGGGAACCCATCAAGTGCGGTTGACGTTAGAGGAGGATACAACAAAATGAATAGTGTCGAACAAATAAAACAGAAATTAAAAGAGGAAATCGTAGCGGCGGTCCAAGAAGCAGGATTAGCTAGCGCTGAAGAGATTCCTGAAGTCATTCTAGAGACACCAAAAGAGAAATCACACGGTGACTATGCAACGAATATGGCGATGCAATTAGCTCGTGTAGCCAAAAAAGCCCCGCGTGTGATTGCAGAGGAGCTTGTTGCTCAATTAAACAAGGAACGTGCCTCTGTTGAAAAAGTGGATATTGCGGGACCAGGGTTCATTAACTTTTTCATGAACAACAGCTACTTACGTGAAGTTGTGCCAACAGTTTTATATGCCAAAGAAGCATACGGAGAAACAAATGTAGGCGGTGGGAAGCGAATTCAAGTCGAGTTTGTCTCTGCCAATCCTACAGGAACGCTGCACTTAGGACATGCTCGTGGAGCAGCCGTTGGAGATGCGCTATGTAATGTCCTTGCAAAAGCGGGCTACGATGTGGAACGTGAATATTACATTAACGATGCAGGGAACCAAATTCATAACTTAACTTTATCGCTTGAAGCCCGTTATTTCCAAGCGTTGGGTCAAGACAAACCGATGCCAGAAGATGGCTACCATGGACAAGATATCATAGAGTTCGGACAAGCATTAGCAGCTGAATATGGTGATAAATATGCGAACGTTTCAGAAGACGAGCGTCACACGTTTTTCCGTCAATATGGTCTTGAAAAAGAATTAGAAAAAATCAAAGTCGATCTGAAAGAATACCGTGTTGAGTTTGATAACTGGTTTTCAGAAACATCGTTATATGAAACAGAAAAAGTAACCGAAACCTTACAAGTGCTAGCGGAAAAGGGCGAAACATATGAAGAAGAAGGGGCAACATGGTTCCGTTCAACAACATATGGAGATGACAAGGATCGAGTGTTAATTAAAAACGACGGCAGTTACACATATTTAACACCGGATATTGCGTATCATCAAGACAAAATGAACCGTGGTTTTGAAAAACTAATCAATATTTGGGGAGCTGATCACCACGGCTATATCCCAAGAATGAGAGCAGCCATCCAAGCTCTTGGCTATGCACCTGAGCAACTTGATGTCCAAATCATTCAAATGGTTAGCTTATTCCAAGGCGGAGAAAAAGTAAAAATGAGCAAGCGTACAGGAAAGGCAGTCACGCTTCGTGATTTGATGGAGGAAGTCGGAATTGATGCGACGCGTTACTTCTTTGCGATGCGTAGTTCGGACACGCAATTAGATTTTGATATGGACTTAGCGGTATCAAAATCAAACGAAAACCCTGTGTATTATGTTCAATATGCTCATGCGCGCGTATGCAGCATGCTGCGTCAAGGAGAAGAACAAGGCTTTACGTTTGATGAATCAACAGACTTGTCTTTCCTTTCTTCTGAAAAAGCATATGACCTATTAAAAGCAATTGGTGACTTCCCAGCAGTCGTAGCAGAAGCAGCAGAAAAGCAAATTCCGCACCGAGTCACCAATTATGTTCATGACCTAGCGTCTATTCTTCATAGCTTTTATAATGCAGAGCGAGTCATTGATCCTGAGAACAAAGAAGCTTCCAATGCACGCTTAGCCTTAATGAAAGCTACACAAATCACAATTAAAAATGCTTTAGCATTAGTGGGCGTAGAAGCTCCAGAAAAAATGTAACAATTGTAGCACTTGGATCTGCTAGGCTCCAAGTGCTTTTTTATGGAGATGCATATTTTGCATAAAGAACTGGTAAACATCAAAACAGATTTATTTTTAGAATGACGAGAAAGGGAATAATATAAAGACGTTCATGGTAACTTCTTTATGTTAGGAGGTGGAATATGACGATTATCATTTGGATTTTGATTATTGCTTTGTTTGTCTTAAGTTTCGCGGGCCTTATTTTCCCGATCATTCCTTCAATCCTCGTTTTATGGGGAGGGTTTCTTCTTTATGCCTTTGCCATAAGTGGAGAAGTACTCTCAGTTTGGTTTTGGATGGGGGCCATCGTGTTAACGGCTGTGATTCTTTGTGCAGATTTGATTGCAAGCCAATATTTTGTAAAAAAATACGGTGGATCAAAATGGGGAGAGCGAATGGCGGCGATTGGTGTGATCATTGGATCGTTTGTATACCCACCATTTGGATTAATAGTCGTTCCGTTTATCCTTGTATTTATAGCAGAAATGGCATCCAGCAAAAATGCTCAGCAAGCTGTAAAAGTAGCGATTGCATCCTTACTAGCTTTTTTAAGCAGTACGTTTGCTAAATTCGTCATTCAGTTCGTCTTAATTATCTGGTTTGTCATAGAGATAATTTGGTAAGACGTTCGTACTCGAATGAAAGGAACACTTTTCACACATAGTAAAAGTAAGAAAGAAGGGATTTACATGCAAGAAGTCTTCCTGGCACTCATCGCAGGCTTAGTTGTTGGATTTTTCTTTGCTCTAATTAAACTACCCATCCCAGCTCCTCCAGCATTAGCAGGTGTAATGGGAATCGTTGGTGTGTATTTAGGGTACAAACTATTCCACTGGCTTTTGCCCTTTATTCAGTCATAGAATGAAAAGGAGGCAGGTCAATTGCCATACTTGAAAACAAATGAATCTCATTTTTATTATGAAGTTCATGGAGAGGGAACGCCCATTGTCTTTTTTCATCCACCGGTAATGGGGATAGAAACGTTTGTCTATCAAAAAGCGTTAGCAGGTCAGTATCAGCTTATTTTTTTAGATTTAACCGATAGTGGCAGAAGTTCCAAACGAGCGCCGCAAACGTCGGTTACGGACTTTGCTGAGATTGCTCATGCGCTTGTCACCCAACTCGCACTTGAGCCTGTTATCGTCTGTGGTTATTCAAATGGAGGTTCCGTAGCCCAAGAATTTGCCTTATTGTATCCGGAGTTAACAAGGGGAGTCATCATTATTAGCGGGTTTCCAGAAGTGTCGTCATTTTTGCTTGAAAAAGAATTCAATCTCGGAATCCGAGCAGCAAAAAACGAACTCATGAATTTGTTCTCATTTGTGTTAACAAAAGCTCATTTCAGATCTAAAGAAGAGCAGAGGAAAATGGCCTTCTTTATTAAACAAGGTGACGCCTCAACGTTAAAGCGTATATATGAGCAAGGGAAACATTATGTCTCAACCGATCGCTTAAAACAAATTCACGTACCTGTTCTTTTGATTTACGGAAAATTAGATGCGATTGCCCCTTTATATGCATTAACGTTTTACAAAGAATTAAAAGATGTTGATGTTGTTCTCGTAAGCGGTGTAGCTCACCAAGTACCAACTAAAAGACCAGATCAGTGTAACGCCATTATCGACAGCTGGATCAAACGCAAAAACCTCACAAAGCAAATGCAAAATGGACCCCTCTAATGAGTGGTCCATTTTTGGGGTCAGACCCCTCGGTTATTCTTCACCGCGGTACTGCAACAGCGAGGGGTCTGACCCCCTACAATAAGCCGGAGACAAGTTTGGCGACTTTTTCTTTTCCTTTTTGTGAAAAAGGACGTTTATGATACGCTTCGAGCGTTAGGCGCTCGGAAATAGAGATGTCATGTTCCATTTCTTTTAACACCGTTTGAATAAACTCAGCGTCATAAATGAGACAATTGATCTCATGGTTAATGTGAAAGCTTCGTTGATCAAAGTTGGCTGTTCCGATATCACACACTTGGTTGTCGATAACAACGGCTTTGGCGTGAAAGAACCCGCGATAATATTGGTACACATTGATCCCTGCTTCTAAGAGGGGCTCAAAGTATGGAAAAGCTGCTTCTTTTACAAGTGGATGATCACCTTTTTTCGGTACAATCAGTTTCACGTCAACTCCGCGTTTAGCGGCTGCAATCAATTCCTTTTGCAGCGCTTGTCCAGGAATATAGTACGGCGTTCCAATGACAATCGTTTCTTTTGCCTGACTAATTAAATCAATAAACGTTTCCTCCAAGTAAATTCCATCAGTTGGTAGAATGCGTAAAGGAATGGGTCCTTTTTCTAATGGAGGGTAGTGACTCTCCTTTTTCACGTACTTCTGCTTGGCTGTTTGCCAATCTTGCAGAAATTGACCTTGTAAATCCTGAACGCCGTCTCCATCTAAACGAAGATGAAAATCACGCCACGGTCCAAATTTAGGATCTCTCCCTAAATACTCATCACCGACATTGTATCCGCCAATAAAACCGACACGACCATCAACGATCGTTAATTTTCGGTGGTTTCTGCGATTAAATGTGAAAAAGAGATAAGGGAGTGAAATCGGATGTGAAAACGCAAAGTTCACACCAGCCTCTCTTAACGTTTTCAGTTGATTTCTTGTAATATGGCTCCCTAGTTTGTCGACTAAAAGGCGAACCGTTACGCCTTCTTTTGCCTTTCCTGCTAGAATTTTCAACAGCTTCTGACTTATATGGTCATTTCTAAAAATATAAAAAAGAACATGAACATGATCTGTTGCTTGTTCTATATCCGCAAATAACCGTCTATAAAAATCATCACCTGTAGGCAATAACGTAACATCGGCATACCGAGTCTTTTGAACATGACGGCTTCCTTCTTTTCTTTGCTGGCGAAGCCCTAACATAAAATCAATTCTTAGCCAAATTAGAACAGCAAGAATAAGTAAAGCAGTAATAACCCATCCATTCATAGCATAACCTTCTTTCTACAAGAGCGCATGCAATGGCTTCGCTTCTGGGTATAGAGGAAGCAACTTCGCTCCTTGCTTAGAGTTCTGCTTATAGCATGTGCACAAATGATGAAGTTCATGAAAAAAATATCATAAAAAATGAATGACCATTCATTCAAACTGTGATACAATAATTTTATTAAAGAGAGCATATATATGTTTTAAACGTAAGAACAACTGAAGGGAGCTGTTCACTTTTGGAAGCGTTAACATGGATTAATTGGATACTTTTTTTACTCGTAACATCCTATGCCGTTTATTTATTTGTCACGCTTGTGAAAACGCGGTATGCCTATATCAAATTAGGAAAAAAAGCAGAGTTCAATCATACGTTAAAAGAACGACTACATTCGGTTTGGGTTAACGTATTTGGACAGAAAAAATTATTAAAAGATAAAAAAAGTGGCATTATTCACCTTATGTTTTTTTACGGGTTTTTACTCGTTCAACTTGGTGCCATTGATCTAATCTGGAAAGGCTTAGCTGTAGGGACGCATTTACCTCTTGGACCGCTTTATCCATTCTTTACGTTTTTCCAAGAAATCATCGTCCTCATGATTTTGGTTGCTGTCGTTTGGGCCTTTCATCGACGCTATATTGAAAAATTAGGGCGATTAAAACGAGGATGGAAAGCAGGTCTTGTTCTCATTTTTATTGGTGGGTTGATGACATCCAAGCTGCTAGCAAAAGGAATGGAGATCATTTGGCTTGAAAAATCATTAAGCGGATTTGAACCAATTGCATCTGGAATCGCAGCTCTGTTTGGCTTCCTACCACCTGTTGCAGCAAGCATTCTATTTTTTGTTTTTTGGTGGATGCACTTGCTCTTTTTATTATGTTTTCTTGTCTATGTTCCACAATCAAAACATGCTCATTTAATTGCGGGACCAGTGAATGTCTTTTTAGGGCGGACACATAAAGTGGGTCAGCTGTCGTCGATTAATTTTGAAGATGAGAGCCAAGAAGTGTTTGGGATAAATAAAATTGAAGACTTCAATCAAAAGCAACTAGTCGATTTGTATGCTTGTGTGGAATGTGGTCGCTGTACGAATATGTGCCCAGCGACAGGAACAGGAAAAATGCTCTCGCCAATGGACTTAATCGTGAAAATGCGCGATCACTTAACCGAAAAAGGAGCCGCTGTTACTTCGAAATCAGCGTGGTTGCCTGAGTTTGTTTTTTCCAATACAAAAGCAAATCAACTTGCGACACAAGGAGCAGGTGGAAAAGAAGTCGCAGCAGGGTATGAAGTAAGTCTAATCGGCGATGTGATTACCGAAGAAGAAATTTGGGCCTGTACGACGTGCCGAAATTGTGAAGATCAATGTCCAGTAATGAATGAGCATGTTGATAAAATCATTGATCTGCGTCGTTACCTTGTTTTAACGGAAGGAAAAATGGATGCTGATGCACAGCGAGCCATGACGAACATTGAACGCCAAGGAAATCCGTGGGGAATTAGCAGGAAAGAGCGTGAAAACTGGCGTGAGGGTCGCGATGATATTCATGTTCCAACGGTAAAAGAAATGGAAAAAGCAGGAGAAGAGTTTGAATTTCTATTTTTCGCTGGATCTATGGGGTCTTACGACAAACGAAGTCAAAAAATTGCTCAGTCATTTGCGAAAGTGATGAATGAAGCAGGCGTAACGTTTGCGATTATTGGAAACAAAGAAAAAAATTCGGGCGATACACCACGTCGTTTAGGAAATGAGTTTTTATTCCAAGAACTCGCAACAGCCAACATCGAGTTATTCCAGAAGCATAATATTAAAAAGATTGTCACGATCGACCCACATGCATACAATACGTTTAAAAATGAGTATCCGGAATTTGGTCTAGAAGGAGTCGAAGTGTATCACCATACGGAACTGCTAGCGGAGCTTATTAAAGACGGCCGAATTACGCCAAAATATGAAGTAAAAGAGAAAGTGGTTTACCATGATTCCTGTTACCTTGGCCGATACAATGAAGTATATGAGCCACCTCGCGACATTTTGAGAGCGATACCGGGTGTGGAAATCGTTGAAATGAAACGAAATCGTCAGGACGGCATGTGCTGCGGAGCTGGAGGCGGCATGATGTGGATGGAAGAAGATACAGGTCAACGTGTGAATGAAGCTCGTACGGAGCAAGCGCTTGAAGTAGAGCCTTCTGTGATCGGAAGTGGTTGTCCGTATTGCTTAACGATGCTAAGTGACGGTACAAAGGCAAAAGAAGTCGAAGAACAAGTGCAAACATTAGATTTGGTAGAGATTTTAGAAAAATCACTCGTCCAAAAGGAAAATGAAGCTGTACACTAGAATAAAAAGAAAAGGCTTTCATAATATAGAAGAAAAGGAGCCTGAGCTAAAGATGCCGGGCTTCCTCTCTTTTAGTACAAAGTGAGTGAGCGTTCGCTCAGTCCGGAGGGGGAAATGGGATGAGAACTGTCATTGTTAGTGGAGCGAGAACTCCTTTTGCAAAATGTGGAGGAGCACTTAGTACGTTAAGCGCGAGTGAGTTAGGTGGGTACGCGATCAAGGAGGCGTTGGATCGTGCCAATTGGTCTACTAACCAAGTAGATGAAGTGATTATGGGCAATGTTCTTCAAGCAGGACAAGGGCAAATTCCGTCGCGCCAAGCTGCTCATCACGCTGGATTGCCTTGGTCGGTAAAAACGGAAACGATCAACAAAGTGTGCGCTTCGGGAATGAGAAGTGTCACAATGGCAGATCAAATCATTCGCTTGCAAGAAGCCGATGTGATTGTGGCTGGGGGGATGGAATCAATGAGCAATGCTCCTTATTATCTCCCAGGTGCAAGATGGGGACAGCGGATGGGCAATGGTCAAATGGTTGATGGGATGGTGCATGATGGATTAACATGTGCGTTTCGCGGCGTGCACATGGGTACGTATGGAAGTACGGTAGCGAGTGAGTTGAACATATCAAGAGAAGAACAAGATCAGTGGGCGTATGAGAGCCATAAAAAAGCGCTAGCAGCGATCGAAACAGGAAAGATTGCGGAGGAAATCACTCAAGTAAACATACCTCAGCGAAAAGGTGATTCAGTAATAGTTACTGCAGATGAAGCACCGCGTAAAGAGACATCCATTGAATCATTAGCGAAATTAAAACCAGTGTTCTCAAGAGACGGGACGATCACAGCCGGCAATGCCCCTGGAGTAAACGATGGAGCCGCAGCGTTGCTAGTCATGTCTGAAGAAAAAGCAAAAAAAGCAGGACTGAAGCCATTGGCAACCATTGTCGCACATACAGCACTAGCAATTGAACCAGAAAATTTTCCGAAAACACCGGGACTTGTTATCAATCAATTGCTTGAAAAAACGAATTACCAAGTTGATGACATCGATCTTTTTGAGATAAATGAAGCCTTCGCAGCTGTCGCCCTTGCTAGCAAACAAATTGCAAATATTGATTGTGAAAAAATTAATGTAAACGGAGGCGCAGTCGCCCTTGGACACCCAATCGGAGCAAGTGGAACAAGAATCATCCTAACCCTTGCATACGAACTAAAAAGAAGAGGCGGAGGCCTAGGAATCGCCAGCATCTGCAGCGGCGGAGGCCAAGGAGACGCAGTGTTGATTGAAGTGAACTAAAAAGGGCGGTCTTCCCTTTTTAGTTCACGCAGCAAGGAGCGGAACCGTTGCATGGTTTTAAGCGATCTATGAGTGGGTTTCTCATAGAGCGCGCGCAACGAGAGAAGCCCTTGCCCGCTTCGAAGCGAAAGGCGGTCTTCCCTTTTTAGTTCACGCAGCAAGGAGCGGAACCGTTGCAATCTTTTAAGCGATCTATGAGTGATCTTCTCATAGAGCGCGCGCAGAAAGAGTTGCCCCTTGCCGGCTTCGAAGCGAAAGGTGGTCTTCCCTTTTTTAGTTCACGCAGCAAGGAGCGGAACCGTTGCATGGTTTTAAGCGATCTATGAGTGGGTTTCTCATAGAGCGCGCGCAGAAAGAGTTGCCCCTTGCCGGCTTCGAAGCGAAAGGTGGTCTTCCCTTTTTCTTACACCCAAACAAAGGAGAGAAGAATATATGAATATCCAAACGGTCATGGTCATTGGTGCGGGGCAGATGGGTTCTGGCATTGCACAAGTTCATGCGATGGCAGGGTTAAACGTAATCCTTCATGACATAAAGAAAGAATCCATCGAACGTGGTTTAGCGACAATAACGAAAAACCTAACGCGCCAAGTAGAAAAGGGCAGAGTTAGTGAAGAAGAAAAACAATCAGTGTTAGAAAGAATCATAACTTCAACCGAGTTATTAGACGCAGCTTCTGTTGATCTTGTAATTGAAGCGGTTGTTGAGAACGTAGAGGTAAAGTCAAAGATTTTTGCAGAGCTCGACCAAATCGTGCCTCCATCCACTATATTGGCAACGAATACGTCGTCTTTGCCAATTACGGAAATTGCAGCTGCGACCAGTCGTCCAGAAAATGTGATTGGCATGCATTTTATGAACCCGGTACCGGTTATGAAATTAGTCGAAGTGATTCGTGGACTCGCAACAGCGGATGAGGTGTATGAAAAAATTAAGGCATTATCTTTGAAACTAGGAAAAACACCAGTTGAAGTTAATGATTTTCCTGGATTTGTTTCAAACCGTATTTTAATGCCGATGATCAATGAAGCTATTTTTGCAGTGTATGAAGGTGTAGCTGAACCGGCTGCGATTGATGAAGTCATGAAGCTTGGGATGAATCATCCGATGGGACCTCTCACGTTAGCTGATTTCATTGGGCTCGACACATGCCTTTATATTATGAAAACCCTCCATGACGGTTTCGGTGATGACAAATATCGTCCATGTCCATTGCTAAGAAAATATGTAAAAGCAGGATGGCTTGGCAAAAAGACAGGAAGGGGCTTTTACGAATACAACTAGCAAATGAAGAGCATAGGAGGTGTACCGATGAATCTTCGTTTTACAGAAGAGCAAGACATGATGAGGAAGATGGTTCGGCAATTTGCAGAAGATCAAATTACTCCTTTTATTGATGAAATGGAAAGAAACGAGACATTTCCAAAAGAGATTGTCAAAAAAATGAGCGAGCTTGGCTTAATGGGGATTCCGATTCCTGAGAAGTATGGAGGCTCGGCGATGGATTTTACGTCCTATATTATTGCCATTCATGAATTATCGAAAGTGAGTGCGACAATGGGGGTCATTTTATCGGTTCACACATCGGTTGGAACGAATCCAATTTTGTACTTTGGAACCGAGGAGCAGAAGAAAACGTACGTGTCGAAACTAGCAACAGGGTCGTATTTAGGTGCATTCGGTTTAACAGAACCTAGTGCAGGTTCAGATGCCGCTGCATTAAAAACAACCGCTATCAAAAAGGGCAATGACTATCTTTTAAATGGCACAAAAGTCTTCATTACAAACGGAGGCGAGGCGGACACGTACATTGTGTTTGCTGCAAGTCAGCCAGGGAAAGGGGCAAAAGGGATATCTGCCTTTATCGTCGAAAAAAATACGCCTGGTTTTCAAGTAGGGAAAAAAGAGAAAAAAATGGGGCTTCACGGTTCGAATACGACGGAGCTGATTTTTGACAATGCACGAGTTCCACAAGAGAACTTACTTGGTAAAGAAGGAGACGGATTTAAAATTGCGATGGCGAATCTTGATTTTGGTCGAATCGGAATTGCAGCGCAAAGCTTAGGCATTGCTGAAGCGGCTTTTCAAGCAGCGACAACGTATGCGAAGGAGCGAAAACAATTTGGTAAGTCGATTGGTGAGCAGCAAGGAATTGCTTTTAAACTCGCTGACATGGCTACAAAAATAGAAGCAGCCAAACTGCTTACGTACCGAGCTGCTAACTTAAAAGATCGTGGACTATCATGCGGCAAGGAAGCTTCTATGGCAAAACTATATGCTTCAACAACGGCGATGGAAACCGCCATTGAAGCCATTCAAATATTTGGAGGGTATGGCTATACGAAAGAGTACCCGGTTGAACGCTATTTCCGTGATGCAAAAGTGTGCGAAATCTATGAGGGAACAAGTGAGATTCAGAGAATGGTTATTAGCAAACAGTTACTCAATTAGGGGGTATCAGAGTGAATTTTTTGTTAACGGAAGAACAAGAAATGATTCGTAAAATGGTTCGAGATTTTGCTACGAAAGAAGTGGCTCCTTCAGCTGCAGAGCGTGATGAAGAAGAGCGATTTGATAGGGCGATCTTTGATAAAATGGCTGAACTCGGTCTAACTGGTATTCCGTGGCCTGAGAAGTATGGTGGAATTGGCTCCGATTATATGAGCTATGTGATCGCCGTCGAAGAGCTGTCACGAGTGTGTGCCTCAACAGGGGTGACGTTATCGGCTCATACGTCTTTAGCTGGCTGGCCTATTTATAAATTTGGCACAGAAGAACAAAAGCAAACGTATTTACGCGCGTTAGCAGAAGGATCCAAAATTGGAGCGTATGGTTTAACCGAACCAGGCTCAGGATCTGATGCTGCAGCGATGAAAACGACAGCTCAATTAGATGGCGATTCTTACGTTTTAAATGGGTCTAAGATATTTATTACAAATGGTGGAGTAGCCGATATTTATGTTGTGTTTGCCTTAACCGATCCAAGTCTTCGCCATAAAGGAGCGACGGCCTTTATTATTGAAGCTGATACACCTGGTTTTTCTGTCGGTAAAAAAGAGCATAAGCTTGGAATTCGTTCTTCTCCAACAACGGAAATTATATTTGAAAACTGCCGTGTGCCTGTTTCAAACCGACTTGGCAAAGAAGGCGAAGGGTTTAAAATTGCAATGATGACATTAGATGGAGGACGAAATGGAATTGCTGCTCAAGCAGTTGGGATCGCTCAAGGTGCACTCGATGCGTCGATTGAATATGCGAAAAGTCGCAAACAGTTTGGCAAGTCCATTAGTGTTCATCAAGGAATTTCATTTAAATTGGCTGATATGGCAACAAAGATAGAAGCAAGCCGCCTCCTCACGTATCAAGCTGCTTGGAAAGAAAGCGAAGGACTCTCTTATGGGAAGGAATCCGCGATGTCAAAGCTACTAGCTGGAGATACAGCGATGGAAGTAACGGTCGAAGCGGTTCAAGTGTTCGGTGGCTATGGCTATACGAAAGAGTACCCGGTTGAACGTTATATGCGAGATGCAAAAATTACCCAAATCTATGAGGGAACAAATGAGATTCAAAGGCTCGTTATTGCTAAGATGTTACTAAAGGATTAAAGAGAAGTTTACTGCCTACGTGCCATCAACACTCTACTATAAAAGTTAACAAAATATTCTAAACTTAACTGGTCTATTGTCCCAAAGTTTAGTATGCTATCACTAAGGAAAAAAGTGAGAGGAAGTAGGTTGGCAGAATTGAAGAAATCCGTACCATCACTAGTGAAAGATCCAGAACTAATAAAAAAACGCCGAGAACAAATGGTCAAAGGAGCTGTGCGTTTATTTATTGAAAAAGGGTTCCATCGCACGACAACACGTGAAATTGCCAAAGAGTCAGGCTTTAGCATCGGGACTCTCTATGAATATATAAGATCGAAGGAAGATGTCCTTTATCTAGTTTGTGACAACATCTATGAAGAAGTACGTGATCGCCTAGCATATCATCTAGAGACGAATAACAAAGGAATTGATAGACTGAAAAAAGCAATTGCTGCTTATTTTCAAGTTATTCATGACATGCAAGACGAGGTGCTTGTTATGTATCAAGAGGCGAAATCTCTTCCGAAAGAGGCTCTTTCTTATGTATTGCAAAAAGAAGTAGAGATGACGGAGATGATTGAGCAAGTAATCCGCGATTGTGCTCGCGAGGGAGTCATCGTGGTTCGTGACGCTCAAGTGAAGCTGATGGCTCATAATATTCTTGTTCAAGGACATATGTGGACGTTTAGAAGGTGGCAAATTCAAAAGCACTTTAGTTTAGAAGAGTATACGAATTTGCAAATTGAGCAATTGCTTGAAGGGGTTCGCCGTCCTATGTAGTAGAGGAGGAGTGTTCATGTCAGAATCGTACCGCCTGAAAAACCATGTCCGTTTTGTAACGGCATCGAGCTTGTTCGACGGACATGATGCATCGATTAATATTATGAGAAGAATTTTACAAGCGAGCGGAGCAGAGGTCATTCACCTTGGACATAACCGCTCTGTTGAAGAAATTGTAAACGCTTCCATTCAAGAAGATGTTCAAGGAATTGCGATTTCTTCTTATCAAGGGGGACATGTCGAATTTTTTAAATACTGTTACGATCTCTTGCAAGAAAAGGGAGCAGGACATATCCGAATTTATGGTGGTGGGGGAGGGGTCATCACTCCGCCCGAAATAAGAGAATTACATGAGTACGGAATTGCCCGCATTTATTCACCAGATGACGGACGAAAACACGGGCTTCAAGGCATGATCAATCTCATGTTGAAAGAATGTGATTTTCGTGTTGCTGATAAAATACAAGAAAGCCAAAAATTAAAAGAAAGAAATCCGCTCGTCGTGGCACGCTGGATCACGATAGCTGAACAAACGTCTAGTGAAACAATAAAAGAAGCTCTGAAAGAATGGAAACAACAAGCATCTAATCCTCCGATAATCGGAATAACGGGGACAGGGGGCGCGGGAAAAAGCTCGTTAACAGATGAACTCGTCCGCCGCTTTTTATTTGAGTTTACAGATAAAACCGTGGCCATTCTCTCCATTGACCCAACGAAACAGAAAACAGGTGGCGCCTTACTAGGTGATCGAATTCGAATGAATGCGATTCATCATCCGCGTGTTTTCATGCGGTCGCTAGCTACAAGAGGCTCACGTTCAGAATTGTCCGGCAGTGTGAAAGAAGCTCTTTCTGTCGTGAAAGCCGCAGGGTATGATCTGATCATTGTCGAGACGAGCGGAATTGGGCAAGGAGATGCCGAGATTACAGAGGTCGCTGATATTTCTATGTATGTGATGACAAGTGAGTATGGTGCGCCGTCACAACTTGAGAAAATTGATATGATCGACTTCGCTGATCTAATTGCCATTAACAAGTTCGATCGAAAGGGGTCAGAGGATGCTCTTAGACATGTTCGAAAGCAATACCAACGCAGTCATAACCGCTTTGATGAACCATTAGAAGCGATGCCTGTCTATGGAACAATAGCTAGTCAATTTAATGACCTTGGAACGAACACGTTGTTTGCTGCACTAATCGACTGCATCTCAACAAAATACGGATATAATTGGAAAACACAAATAGAAACAAGTCCAGAAGTAATCAAACAAAACGTGATTATCCCTCCTGGGCAAATTCACTATTTGCGCGATATCGTTCAAACGATTCGTCACTATAAAAACACAACTAAGGAGCAGGCTAATGTTGCTAGGAAGCTGTATCAAGTAACAGGAACAATCGAAATGCTTTCACAACATGACCCGGGAAATAATGTCGAAATGTGGAAGCAACTCACTCATTTGAAAGAGCAACATGAGAACCAACTCCATCCTGAATCAAAAGCGATTTTAGAAGGGTGGGAAGATAAGAAAGCGGCTTACCAACAAGACAAGTACGTGACAAAAATACGTGACAAAGAAATAACAACCGAACTAACAACAGAAAGTTTGTCAGGGTTAAAGATTCCGAAAGTATCGTTGCCGACGTTTTCTGATTGGGGAGATATTCTCAAGTGGTCGATGGAAGAGAATGTACCTGGACAATTTCCTTTTACCGCTGGAGTGTTTCCGTTTAAACGTAAGGGGGAAGATCCAAAGCGTCAATTCGCGGGGGAAGGAACACCAGAGCGAACGAATCGTCGTTTTCATTATTTATCAAAAGATGATGAAGCAAAGCGTTTAAGTACAGCATTTGATTCTGTGACTCTATACGGAGAAGATCCGGATGAACGCCCAGATATATACGGAAAAGTTGGAGAAAGTGGAGTGAGTGTTTGTACCCTAACGGATATGAAAAAATTGTATGCGGGCTTTGACTTGTGTGCGCCACTCACATCAGTATCCATGACGATCAATGGTCCGGCTCCGATTTTGCTTGCGATGTTTATGAACACAGCAATAGATCAACAGCTTGAAAAGTTTGAAGTGGAGAACGGGCGGAAACCGTCAAGTGAAGAACAAGATAGGATCAAACGAGAAACGTTGCATGTTGTTCGCGGAACCGTTCAAGCAGATATTTTAAAAGAAGATCAAGGACAAAATACATGTATTTTCTCAACAGAGTTTGCGCTTAGAATGATGGGAGACATTCAACAATATTTTATTGATTATGATGTTCGTAACTATTATTCCGTTTCGATTTCAGGCTATCATATCGCCGAAGCAGGAGCCAATCCGATTTCCCAGTTAGCGTTTACCCTCGCAAACGGGTTTACGTATGTAGAATATTATTTAAGCAGAGGCATGGATATTAACAAATTTGCGCCAAATCTCTCCTTTTTCTTTAGCAACGGACTCGACCCAGAGTACACCGTTATTGGCCGAGTAGCTAGGAGAATTTGGTCGACTGTGATGAAGCACAAATACAAAGCAAATGAGCGAAGCCAAAAATTAAAATATCATATTCAAACATCAGGGCGCTCGTTACACGCACAAGAAATTGATTTTAATGATATCAGAACGACGCTTCAAGCGTTAATGGCGATCTATGACCATTGTAATTCACTCCATACGAATGCTTATGATGAAGCGATCACTACGCCGACTGAGCATTCAGTGAGAAGAGCGATGGCGATTCAAATGATTATTTCCAAAGAATTAGGCTTAGCGAAAAATGAAAACTCTCTTCAAGGATCGTTTATTATTGAAGAGTTAACGAGTTTAGTAGAAGAAGCCGTATTAAAAGAGCTTGAGCAAATAAATGATCGTGGCGGAGTGCTTGGGGCGATGGAAACCCAATATCAACGGAGCAAGATTCAAGAAGAGTCGATGTACTACGAAATGAAAAAGCATACGGGAGATTTGCCGATTGTGGGGGTCAATACGTTTTTAAATCCAAATGAAGACGAGGGAGAAGAAGAGTTTGCTCTCGAACTCGCTCGAGCGACGCAAGAGGAAAAGAAACAGCAGATTGACCAAGTACGTCTCTTTCAACAACAGCATAAGCATGAAGCGAAGCAGGCATTAGCGAATCTGCAAAAAACAGCGATTCACGGTGGCAACATTTTTGCTGAATTAATGGAAACGGTGAAGGTGGCTAGTTTAGGGCAAATCACAAAAGCGTTGTACGAAGTTGGGGGGAAATACCGCCGAAATATGTAAGCGTTTTAAGAGTGATCGTCAGGAGGCACGTATTAAGGGTGTGACTCTTTTTACGTGTCGTTTTTGTATCGTTGTATGTAGTAGCGACGAGGCAAAAGAGAATGTGATAAATTGTAGAAATAATGTATAATGATGTAAATGAATTTTTGGGGGAGGTGTCTAACGCGTGATTGCAAAAGAATTATATGAACGGTATATTGGTTTAACGCTTTTGCATGATTTAGAGAATGAGGAAGGGACACTTCTCCTAAAAAAAGGTACAGTGTTATCTGAATCAGTGTTAAAACGATTAAATATACCAGTTGAACGATTAGTTTATACTCTTACACGTTCATCAACGAAACATGAACAAGTTCACTTAATGGAAGGTGCAGCAGAGGAAATAAAAACGATTTTTCAAAACTTCCAAAAAGACAAAAACACACTTACTCAAATCGAATCGACTGTATTGCCTACAGTTGAACATTTGGCTCGTGAAGAAAAACTCTCGATTCTCTTAGTGGGAATGCATGATAAAGATGATTATACATACCGCCATAATATTGGTGTGGCCATTGTGGCTTCCATGCTGGCAAGGTGGCTGAAATATTCGGAAGAGGAAATTGAACTAATCACGCTTGGTGGATTGCTTCATGATATTGGCAAGCTCCATGTCAGTGATTATGTATTAACAAAGCCAGGTGCTCTAACAAATGAAGAATACAAAGCAATTCAAATGCATACAACATTTGGATATGATATTTTGAAAAAAGACTCTACATACCCTGAAGCCATTTGTTTAATGGCATTGGAACATCATGAACGCGAAAATGGGACAGGATATCCTCATCAAAAACATGCAGATCAGATCCATCCTTTTTCAAAAATTATTGCGATTGCCGATGTGTTTCATGCGATGACATCTGATCGTGTGTATCGAAAGGGACATGCGCTTTACACCGTGTTAAAGCAAATTAAAGACGATGCCTTTGGGAAATTGGAGCCAACCTTTGTATCCATTTTCATACAAAAATTCATGGAATTGTCGATTGGGAATTATGCTGAACTAAACAATGGCGCGATTGTTAAGATTATGTTCATTTTCCCTTATGATCCGATAAATCCACTTGTTCGTTTAAGTGATGAATTAATTGAGTTAAGCAAATCAGACCTATACATAACAAGACTGATAGCAGAGTAATCTGACTTTCTTCTTCCACGAACTAGCATAAACACCTGAAATATGTTTATAATGAAAAGTATGCTTGAAATACCAACAACGTTTGGATGAATAGATAGAAGATGATGGACGGAAAGGACGTGCCTTTTGATGAAGCTACAAGAATTAGAGAAAGAAGCAATCCAAGAGATGTCGATGGTAGAAATTGCGTTTGAAATTATGAAAGATGAACGCCAACCTTATGACTATTATGACCTTGTACAAAAAGTAGCAGAGGTTAAGGAAATGTCAAAAGAAGAAGTTGAGCAGCGAATTGCCAACTTGTACACAGATATGAACATCGACGGTCGTTTTCACTCTTTAGGCGATAACCGTTGGGGCTTAAAAAGCTGGTATCCTCTTGAACAGGCTGAAGAAGAAATTACAACACCTGTGAAACCACGCAAAAAGGCAAAAGCGGCATTGGATGATGTTGATACGCTTGATGATGGTTTTGAGGACTATGAAGATGAGTATGAAGATTTAGAAGATGAACTAGATGAAATTTCAAATGATGATGATCTAGACGAAGATGAAGATGAAGATGAAGATGTTGATTTCGATGATACAGACGATGATATAGATGATCTCGATGATACGGATGATGAAGATGCAGAAGACGAAGAGGACGATTTACGTTAAGTTTTTCTTCAGTGAAATCTACTTGACTTCTGTACTTAATCTAGGTAGAATCATTTAGGGCTTAAGAAATTGAATGAACTGATTTTATAAAATAAAAACAAAAGTGCGCCCCCTTTCTAGGGAGAGCTGTCACTTTTGTTTTTTTCTTTTTAGTTATTTTCGTAAAGATGATTGCTTTGAATTAGTCTTTCCACATAGTGAAATGGAGCGGAGGCCACTCGACTCCTGCGGGATACAGAGGTAGGGGCGAGACCCCACAGGCGCAGCCGAGGAGGCTCGGCACCTCCTTGCGGGTGCGAGTGGCTGGAGCGCAATGGAACGAACATGTGAAGGATGAAAAAAAGGGATAATTTTTTTAAAGATGGCTCCATTTTTGGGGTACCCTAAACACAATTCGCATTGTAGAAATGCCAGTAGATATCGTGTGAGACGCTCCGTGTAGGAGAATACTTATATATACAAGCAAGGGAGACGAAAAAATGGCGACAACTAAGTATATTTTTGTAACAGGTGGCGTAGTGTCATCACTTGGAAAAGGAATTACAGCTGCTTCATTAGGCCGTTTATTAAAGAACCGTGGCTTAAAAGTAACGATTCAAAAATTTGATCCGTATATTAACGTCGATCCTGGAACGATGAGTCCGTATCAGCATGGAGAAGTTTTCGTAACAGAAGACGGTGCAGAAACAGATTTGGACTTAGGTCACTATGAGCGTTTTATTGACATTAACCTTAGTCAAAACAGCAATGTGACGACGGGAAGAGTGTATTCAACGGTCTTAAAGAAAGAGCGTCGCGGAGATTATCTAGGTGGAACGGTTCAAGTTATCCCACATGTTACGAATGAAATTAAAGAGCGCGTTTTCCGTGCAGGTCGTGAAACGAGTGCGGATGTCGTCATTACCGAAATCGGTGGAACGGTTGGAGATATTGAAAGTTTGCCGTTTTTAGAAGCGATTCGTCAAATTAAAAGTGATGTTGGGTTTGACAATGTTATGTACGTTCACTGTACGTTAATTCCGTATTTAGCGGCTGCAGGTGAAATGAAGTCAAAACCAACTCAACATAGTGTGAAAGAATTACGCAGTCTTGGTATTCAGCCGAATGTGATTGTTGTTCGTACAGAAAAGCCAGTTCCTCAAGATATGAAAGAGAAAATTGCGTTGTTCTGTGATATTGACAAAAATGCTGTTATTGAAGCACGTGATGCAGATACTCTTTATCAAGTTCCGTTAGACTTACAAGCACAGAACTTTGATAAAATCGTCTGCAAGCATTTAAAACTTGAGTGCAAAGAAGCAGATATGACAGAGTGGACAGCTCTAGTTAATAAAGTTCAAAACCTATCTGAAAAAGTAACAATTGCCCTTGTTGGTAAATACGTTGCGTTACAAGATGCTTATCTATCAGTTGCTGAAGCATTACGTCACGCAGGTTATGCATTTGATGCAGATATTGACATTCAGTGGATTGATGCTGAGGAAGTAACAGATGCAAATGTTGCAGAGCTTGTCGGTTCTGCTGATGGGATTTTAGTTCCTGGTGGATTTGGTGATCGTGGAGTGGAAGGAAAAATTTCTGCGATTCGTTATGCTCGTGAGAACAATGTACCGTTTTTAGGAATTTGCTTAGGAATGCAGCTTGCGTCAATCGAGTATGCACGTAACGTGTTAGGCTTAGAAGGTGCGCACTCTGCTGAGTTAAATCCAGAAACGCCATACCCAATTATCGACTTATTGCCTGAGCAAAAAGATGTAGAAGATATGGGTGGAACGCTTCGCCTTGGGTTATTCCCATGTAAGTTAGTAGATGGTACGGTTGCTAGAGCAACATACAATGACGAGATCGTTTATGAGCGTCACCGTCATCGTTATGAGTTTAACAATGAGTACCGTGAGCAAATGGAGAAAGCTGGATTCAAATTCTCAGGGACAAGCCCTGATGGAAGATTAGTGGAAATTATTGAGCTTGAAGATCATCCATACTTCATTGCTTCACAGTTCCACCCAGAATTCAGTTCAAGACCAACACGCCCACAACCACTATTTAGAGAGTTTGTTGGTGCATCATTAAAAAAGTAATTGCTTTAGTAAGGTAAAGAGGGGTCTGACCCCTACCCCCTGGGGGTAGGAGTCAGGCTTTTTTGTATATTTGAGGGGGGAGTCACCTACACTAAAGAATAATCCAAAGGTCTGATGTTAGAGGAGAGGATTTGTTATGACGCAGCAAGAGTGGATTAATCAAATAAATGAACGTCAAGTTGAGGTTAATACGTTAATAGATGAGTACTGGGCTTTATATTCCAGCCCGTCCTCTTGGCAATTTTGGTATCATATTGTACTGCTTGTCGTTCCTCTTCTTCTTCTTTATCGTTTCATTAACAGGGAACGCTTTTTTGAAATTCTGTTTTATGGATACACGACCCACGTTCTTGTTACGTATTTGGATTCGCTTATGAGTAGGTATGGATATTGGGAGCATCCTTACATGATTTTGTCTCAATATCCTTTTACCTTATCGATCAACGCCTCGTTATTACCGGTAACCTATATTTTGCTTTACCAATATTGCACAGATCGTAAGAAAAGTTTTCATTTATGGCTTTTGCCTGTTACAGCGATAATGGCGTTTGGATTTGTAGAAATTCATGAGCAAATGAATATCTTTCAGATATATGACAAAATAAATGTGTTTCAATTGCACGGTGGCTTGTTGAATTTTTATATGTTCTTGCTTAACTATGTGATCGCATCTCTTGCTTTTTGGATTACGAAACTTTTCATAAAGATTAAATATCGTACGTGATAAAAGGAGAGCGGGACGTATCGGTGACAGGTGTAACCGTGGGCAACGGGGCGAGGTTTCAAATCATAAAGGCGATGAAGGACAAAAAGTGCGGAATACCAGGAGAACTGTCCTTCATAAAGGCGATGAAGGACAAAGGAAGTGGAATACCAGGGAAAGTGTCCTTCATTAAGGAGATGAAGGACAAAAAGAGCGGAATAACAGGAGAACTGTCCTTCATAAAGGCGATGAAGGACAAAAGGAAGCCGAATACCAGGGGAAGTGTCCTTCATCAATCCAATGAAGGACAAAAAGAAACCAAATAACAAGAGAAACGTCGTCTTTCACTACTAGGACCTCGATAAACGACCATTCCAAAAGCTCAAATTATTCTTCCTCGTACTCAGATAAGATTTCTGAAATCAGTAAAAATAAACAAAAGTACGTATACAGTGCCATAAGTGAAGCGGGATAACCGATTCGCTCCCCTGTATCGGTTGGAACGAGACTGTGAGAAAGGGCGAGATCTAAATGAATGTCCACAGATTCAACCCAGTGCTCGCTACCATCTGTATCAACTGTTGCCGATAAACCAACAGTGAAAATATGTTGCTTAGATAGTTGCTTGGCAATACCAATCATTTCTGGGTCCGATGATGACCTTGCTAACAGAAAGACGCGATCGGCTGGATCTAATGTAACGATCGATCCTTCTTCGATCAAGGGAGAAACACGTGCTAGTGTTTCTTTTCCGTGTAAAGCTTCGGCACAAACAGCAGCCATTTCGCCAGTTCCGTGAATATAAATATGACCATCACCTACTAATGCTTGGCTTAACAGTCTAGCTGCATCTTCAAGCATATCTTCATCAAGTGTGTTGTTTAGCAAACCTATTAGTTGAGTTTTAAAAATTTTTTGCAAAATGTAAGCCTCCTCTTTTGACAATGAAATTAGTACGTTATAATCTAAATAAGGCAAATTGTACGGTTTTAATTCATTTATCTCGTTAAAATGTGATAAAAGAGTCTAGTTACCATCTTCTCGACACTCTTAGACAAGCTTGTCGTACATTGTCCTACGATTGTACATATTTTGAGCAGGATTTTATAAAGGAAAGACAGAATTAGACTTGTTGTGAAATGCGTGTGCTTTATTTTACCTGATGAAAATTCGAAAAGAAAATAATACACACATAAATTGAGAGGAGCGATTTAAGTGAAGAAAATTCTAGTTGTAGATGATCAATATGGTATTCGGGTGTTACTCTGTGAAATTTTGCAAAAAGATGGGTATCAAATGTTTGAGGCAGCAAATGGGGTACAAGCACTGAAAATTGTTGAGAATGACAAACCAGATCTTGTTCTTTTAGATATGAAGATCCCAGGAATGGATGGACTTGAAATTTTAAAACGAATTAAAGAAAATCATGCCGAAGTAGATGTCATTATGATGACGGCATATGGCGAGTTGAATTTGATTAACGAAGCGATGAGTTTAGGGGCAATTACTCACTTTGCAAAACCATTTGATATTGACGATATTCGTGAAGTAATCAAAAATAGTTTAGCGGTTTCGTGACCTTCATCACTATAAAACGCTTACACGTAAAAACTTTCAGAAACCTTGCAGAAACGCGTGTTTTTTAGTCGATATATGCTATAATGAACTCGATTCAAATATCGAGCTTTTTATAGATGAATCTATATTTAGCAAGAAACTTTGTACATAAGCAAGTTGGATATTTGCTAAGATTTCGGGTAACTTGTTAAATAGATGCGGAGGAGAACTGCGTCTGTGATCTATAGATTCGCTCTAACAGAAGGAGGATGTACAATGCCTTTAGTATCAATGAAGGACATGCTTAACAAAGCAAAGGCAGAAAGCTATGCAGTGGGTCAATTCAACTTAAATAACCTTGAATTTACTCAAGCGATCTTACAAGCAGCAGAAGAGGAAAAATCACCAGTAATTCTTGGTGTATCAGAAGGTGCAGCTCGTTACATGGGTGGTTTCAAAACGATTGTAGCAATCGTTGAAGCTCTTATGGAAGAGTACAATGTAACAGTTCCTGTTGCGATTCACCTTGACCACGGTTCAAGTTTTGAAAAGTGTGTAGAGGCAATCCATGCAGGTTTCACATCTGTTATGATTGACGGATCTCACCATCCTTTAGAAGAGAACATTGCGATTACGAAGCAAGTAGTAGCGGTTGCTCATGCTCTTGGAGTATCAGTTGAAGCTGAACTTGGTCGTATCGGTGGACAAGAAGATGATTTAATTGTTGATGATGCAGATGCAGCATACGCAATTCCATCTGAGTGTAAGGAATTAGTTGAAGCAACAGGTGTTGACTGCTTCGCGCCAGCTCTAGGTTCTGTACACGGCCCTTACAAAGGTGAACCAAACCTTGGTTTTGACCGTATGAAAGAAATCGATGAGCTAGTTGGAATTCCATTAGTTCTTCACGGTGGTACAGGTATCCCAACTGCTGACATCCAAAAAGCGATTGAATTTGGACATGCAAAAATTAACGTAAATACAGAAAGCCAAATTTCTTCTGCAAAAGCTGTTCGTGAAACGCTTGCTGCAAAGCCAAATGAATACGATCCTCGTAAATATTTAGGCCCTGCACGTGAGGCGATTAAAGAAACAGTAAAAGGCAAAATGCGCGAATTTGGTTCTTCAAACAAAGCGTAATTGAAAGTACCATTAAAAGCAGTTCGCAATGAGCTGCTTTTAATGGCATTATTTTTAGTTTCAATTTTCGAAAAACATAGTTTTGTAAACGCTTCGACAATTTTCGTCGATTTATTTTATAGATAGATAATAGGAAACTAGGGAGGAAGAGAAACATGAAATTTTTTATTGATACAGCTAACATTGAACAAATTAAAGAAGCAAAGGCATTAGGAGTATTGGCAGGAGTGACAACAAACCCATCTCTTGTGGCAAAAGAAGGCGTAGATTTTCATGACCGCTTACGCGAGATTACAACTGTCGTTACAGAACATTCTGTTAGTGCGGAAGTGATTGCACTTGATGCAGAAGGAATGATTCGAGAAGGAAAAGAATTAGCAGCGATCGCGCCAAACATTACGGTAAAAGTTCCAATGACAACGGAAGGGTTAAAAGCTGTTGCTGCGTTTTCTGAGCTTGGTATTACAACGAACGTTACATTAGTGTTTTCTGGTGTACAAGCATTATTAGCAGCTCGTGCGGGAGCGACGTATGTATCCCCATTCTTAGGAAGACTTGATGATATTGGTCAAAATGGTTTAGATCTTATCTCTGAAATTGCAGAAATCTTTGAAGTTCACGAGATCCCAACAGAAATTATCGCTGCATCCGTTCGTCATCCAATGCATGTTTCTGAGTCTGCACGTAGAGGAGCGCATATCGCTACGATTCCGTTTAATGTTATTAAGCAACTTACAAAACATCCGCTCACGGACCAAGGAATTGAGAAGTTTTTAGCTGATTGGAACAATCGTTAATCCTAGATCCTTCCCTTATTAAGATGGCAATTTGTTCTTATTTCCGATACAATCAAACATAGAAAAACTCGTTACATTTTCTATGTTGTGGTTATAATGGATTGTATAGAGCAAATTGTGTCTTTTTATAATGCACCAACGGAAGGGATGCGGTTATGGATAAACTTATGATTGAAGGCGGTCATCCGCTAGAAGGTACAGTACAGATTAGTGGCGCAAAAAATAGTGCCGTAGCGTTAATTCCGGCAGCTATTTTAGCAGATTCGAAAGTCATTATTGATAATTTACCGGAGATTTCTGATGTACACTTACTTGGTGAGTTATTAGAAGAAATCGGTGGGAAGGTCGAGCTCTCAGAAAATGAGATGACCATTCATCCTGAATCAATGATTGCGATGCCGTTGCCAAATGGACGCGTAAAAAAGCTTCGTGCATCTTATTATTTAATGGGTGCTATGCTTGGAAAATTTAAAAAGGCTGTCATTGGTCTACCTGGTGGTTGTAATTTAGGCCCAAGACCGATTGACCAACATATAAAAGGATTTGAAGCATTAGGTGCAAAAGTTACGAACGAACAAGGTGCGATTTATTTGCGTGCAGATGAACTTAAAGGCGCGCGGATTTACCTTGATGTCGTTAGTGTAGGCGCAACGATCAATATTATGCTTGCTGCTGTTAAGGCGAAAGGGCAAACGATTATTGAAAATGCAGCGAAAGAACCGGAAATCATTGATGTTGCCACACTTTTAACGAGTATGGGAGCGAAAATCAAGGGAGCCGGGACAAATGTGATCAGAATTGATGGAGTCGAATCGTTATCAGGTTGCAGGCATTCAATCATTCCCGATCGAATTGAAGCCGGAACGTATATGATTTTAGCTGCAGCGATGGGGCAAAAAGTCATTATCGATAACATTATTCCGTATCATGTTGAATCGTTAATTGCCAAGTTAAGAGAAATGGGCGTGCACATCGAAGAATCAGATGATAGATTGTTGATACATAGTACTGCTGAGAAAAAGGGAGTAGATATAAAAACCCTTGTCTATCCTGGCTTTCCGACAGACCTTCAACAACCGTTTACGAGTCTCTTAACACAAGCAGAAGGTACGAGCATTGTAACAGATACGATTTACAACGCACGTTTTAAGCATATTGATGAGCTTAGAAGAATGGGTGCGAATGTAAAAGTAGAAGGACGTTCCGCGATTATTAATGGCAAAACCCTTTTACAAGGGGCAAAAGTTCGAGCGAGTGATCTTCGGGCAGGAGCTGCTCTTGTGGTAGCTGGCTTACTTGCTGAAGGTGTAACGGAAATTTCCGGACTTGAGCACATTGATCGTGGATACGCCAATTTAGAGGAGAAATTAGTCGGTCTTGGCGCGAAAATTTGGCGTGAAGAAATGACCGAAGAGGAGTTAGATCAAGTAAATAGTTAACCAGACGTGGGGGGAGCGAGATGGAAAGAAGTTTATCAATGGAGTTAGTCCGTGTAACAGAGGCTGCAGCGCTAGCGTCAGGTCGTTGGATGGGACGAGGCAACAAAGACGAAGCTGACCGAGCTGCAACCGAAGCGATGCGTGATGTATTTGATACGATTCCGATGAAAGGAACCGTTGTGATCGGGGAAGGTGAAATGGATGAAGCGCCTATGCTGTATATCGGTGAAAAGCTTGGTAACGGCTATGGTGCGCGCGTCGATGTAGCTGTTGATCCGCTCGAAGGAACCAACATTGTCGCATCAGGACAGTGGAATGCCTTAGCTGTTTTAGCAATCGCTGACCATGGAAACCTTCTTCATGCACCAGACATGTACATGGACAAAATTGCGGTTGGACCAGAAGCGGTAGGAAAAGTCGATATTGATGCTCCTATTATTGATAACTTAAAAGCTGTCGCCAAAGCGAAAGGCAAAGATATTGAAGACTTAGTTGTTTCGATTTTAAATCGTGACCGTCATGAGAAAGTGATTCATGACATTCGTCAAGCTGGGGCAAGAATTAAATTGCTCTCAGATGGAGATGTTGCTGCTGCCATTAATACAGCTTTTGGCGATACAGGTGTTGATATTATGCTAGGTTCCGGCGGGGCTCCAGAGGGTGTAATCGCTGCGGTTGGACTCAAATGTTTAGGCGGAGAGCTTCAAGGTAAACTTCTACCAGCTAATGAGGAAGAGTTAGCTCGTTGTAAAAAAATGGGCATTGAAAATGTTGATAAAGTACTACGCATGGACGATCTCGTATCAGGTGATGATTGTATTTTCGCCGCAACGGGTGTAACCGACGGAGAACTTCTAAAGGGGGTTCGTTACCACGGTTCATCAGCAACGACTCAATCACTCGTTATGCGTGCAAAATCAGGAACCGTTCGTTTTGTTGATGGAAAACACAGCATGAAAAAGAAACCAGACTTAGTGATTCGTTAATAGAATAAGGCTTCTCTTTCGTATATACTAGTTCCTGTCAATACTAGCTGCTTAAGCTCCAAGGTTGTCCTAATGAATCCATCACAGATTTTTTTAGGGCAACCTTTCATTTGATTTGATTGCATGAACATGAGCTTTTTCCTTGAATATTTTCTTGAAATATGGTTAAAATAGTATATATGTTCGTGTTTATTTTTCATTCCCTCCATTCTCTCCAAGACCCGCATTTTTCCTTTAGATATTTGCATTCTTAATTCTAAAGTTAAAGTAAGAAGAGGAAGTATTGATCGTTTTTCCTATGCCTTTATGTATTGAACAAACAATCTCGTATGCCTTTATGTATATTTTTTGGTGTGCTTTGGGATTTATATTTTATAGAAGTGTGGTGTAACCATGGGAGTAAATATCTCTGAATTAGAGAATATGAAGCTAAAAGAGCTTTATGAGTTAGCGAAAGAATACAAAGTTTCCTATTATAGTAAATTAACAAAAAAAGAATTGGTGTTTGCCATTTTAAAAGCTCAAGCTGAAAAAGACGGTTTGATGTTTATGGAAGGCGTCCTTGAAATTATCCAATCAGAAGGATTTGGCTTCTTGCGTCCGATTAATTATATGCCAAGCTCTGAGGATATTTATATTTCCGCTTCGCAAATTCGCCGTTTTGATCTAAGAAATGGTGACAAAGTATCAGGGAAAGTAAGACCACCAAAAGAAAATGAACGATATCATGGCCTTCTTCATGTAGAAGCAGTGAACGGAGCCCCACCTGAAACGTCAAGAGATCGACCGTACTTCCCTGCATTAACACCGCTTTATCCGGAACAAAAAATTGAACTTGAAACTGCTCCAGGTCGCGTTTCTTCACGAATCATTGATATGATTTCGCCTGTTGGTTTTGGGCAACGTGGATTAATTGTTGCTCCTCCAAAAGCCGGGAAAACATCTTTGATGAAAGAAGTGGCAAATAGCATTGCTGAAAATCATCCTGATGTTGAACTGATCGTTTTATTAATTGACGAACGTCCAGAGGAAGTAACAGACATTGAACGTTCCGTTAAAGCAGAAGTGGTAAGCTCGACATTTGATGAAGTTCCAGAAAATCATATTAAAGTAGCTGAACTTGTGTTAGAGCGTGCGATGAGACTTGTTGAACATAAAAAAGATGTTGTGATCCTTATGGATAGTATTACTCGTTTAGCTCGTGCCTATAACCTCGTTATCCCACCAAGTGGACGAACATTGTCTGGAGGGATTGACCCAGCTGCGTTTCACCGTCCGAAACGATTCTTTGGAGCAGCAAGAAACATTGAAGAAGGCGGAAGTTTAACGATTTTAGCGACTGCGTTAGTGGAAACAGGCTCTCGTATGGATGATGTGATCTATGAAGAATTTAAAGGAACAGGTAACATGGAATTGCATCTTGATCGCAAATTGTCAGAACGTCGTATTTTCCCTTCCATCGATATTCGCCGTTCTGGTACAAGAAAAGAAGAGCTTCTTATGCCGAAAAATCAGTTAGAAAAACTTTGGGCGATCCGCAAAACAATGAGCGACACACCAGAGTTTGTTGATCACTTTATTAAGCGAGTGAAGGAAACGAAAACGAATGCTGATTTCTTTGAAGCGATGGAAGAGGAAATGAAACGTAAGGTGAAGCGCTAAAAAACGAATTAAAAGGGTTTTCCTCAGAGAATCCAAGTATTTCTATGTAAATGGAGTTGATTTTTAACGGTCAACTTGTTATAATTTCGTCATGTGTGATTTAGATAACTCTGTTTCGAAGAGATTCAGGGCAAAAGGAGATGAAAGAAATGAAACAAGGAATTCACCCTAATTACCAAAAAGTGGTTTTCCAAGATACAAGCACAGGCTTTAAGTTTTTGTCTGGTTCTACAAAAGGATCTGCTGAAACGATCGAATGGGAAGACGGTAACACGTATCCACTTCTAAAAGTTGAGATTAGCTCGGATTCTCACCCGTTCTACACTGGTAAGCAAAAACTTACTGATGTTGGTGGCCGTGTTGATAAGTTCAAGAAGAAATACAACATGAAGTAAACTGGATAAACGAACAGGCAAGCGCGCAGCTCTTGCCTGTTTTTTTTGCACATACTACGTAATACGGAATAGTCCGTTTCTATATAGAGCAACATTTGTTGAGACATTTATGCTGTAAGGTGGGGAATTTTAATGTACGTAATGAAACAAGAAGGCTGGATCGAAGTGATTTGCGGAAGCATGTTTTCCGGGAAATCTGAAGAATTAATACGACGCGTTCGACGCGTTAGTTATGGGAAGTTACTTGTTCAAGTATTCAAGCCTGAAATTGATAACCGTTATAGTGAAGAAGAAGTGGTTTCCCATAACGGGACAAAGGTAGTTGCTACTCCTGTGAAACACTCGATGGATATCCTTGAATTAGTGAAGGATGAAACGCAAGTCGTTGCGATTGACGAAGTTCAATTTTTTGATGAAGCCATTATTGCGGTTGTAGATGAACTAGCCAATAACGGAAAACGTGTGATTTGTGCTGGTCTTGACCAAGATTTCCGTGGCGAGCCATTTGGACCAACTCAACGGCTAATGGCATTAGCTGAAGAAGTAACAAAGCTTCAAGCTGTTTGTCCAAGTTGCGGTTCTCCTGCTAGTCGAACTCAACGTTTAATCGACGGTCAGCCAGCATCATATAATGATCCAGTCATTCTTGTTGGAGCGGCGGAATCATATGAACCACGCTGTCGTCATTGTCATGAAATACCAAACAAGCCACCGCTTTTGCCTGGTCTTGCTATGAGGTCTGGTCAAAACTAACAGGTACCTTTGTTCACACGTCCGGACATACTAAACGTGCAGCCCCATAATAGGCAAGCATGGAGGTGCTTCGGACATGAATAAAAAATGGCTCAGTTGTATAGCAATGGGACTCGTGCTCGTGACAGGGTGTGGAGAAGATCCTCAACCCCCGCAGGCACAAGGGAATGCAGTCACTCATAACAATCCTGAAGCTAGAACTCCAGACGCTGGACAAGTAGCGTATGGATTACTTGGACCTGGTCCGGTTACGTATGGCAGTTTGTTTCGCCAACCACCTGCCTATCAACACCCCGGTGAAATAAACACAGGGACAAGCTTTAAATCATTGCACAGAGAACGAAGACATCTTGGAAATGACCAAGAGCTCATTCACCATATTATCGAAGAAGAACATGGAATGGAAGCAGGGGTAGTCATCATTGCCGGGCATCACGCATTCGTCAACGTGACCCCACCTGCCGATCTAAATGGGGATGAAAAGAAAAAAGAGATGGATAAACTAAAACGCGACCTCCGTCTTGAAATTCCACGCTACGAAGTCCATGTTACAGAAAGGAACGCCTAATCGGCGTTCTTTTTTTCTTGGGGGTCATTCTTGGGGGTCAGACCCTTCTTTACCCCTTCACCGCAACAGCGAGGGGTCTGACCCCGGTACTACAATCTTCGTGCAGTTTGTTGCACGGGGTCCCAGACTCCATTGAAAGGAGGAGCATACGCAAGATCTAAATCCTCCAACTCAGAAACGCGCATTTTATGATAGAGAGCAGTTGCCAATACATCGATTCGTTTATCCACACCTGCTTCTCCGATGACTTGTGCTCCAAGCAAGCGTTCTGTTTCTGTATGATAGCTCATCCGTATGTCCAACTTCTTCGGCTCAGGATAATAGCCTGCAATGTGAGGAATTTGCGCACTAATCGTTTCGTAGGGAAACTTGAGCTTTTCAATTTCAGCTTCGGATAAACCTGTTCGTCCTAAAGTTAGATCAAAAAACTTAATGATCGAAGTTCCGACCATTCCTTGGAAGGGGCGCGGGGATCCAACCATAGAACGACCAGCGGTGCGTCCTTGTTTATTTGCGTGTGTACCAAGGGGGATATAGTCGTCTTGTTCTTTCACCCGGTGGTACTGAGTCGCGCAGTCGCCTGCTGCATACACATCTTCAATGTTTGTCTCCATAAATGGATTAACATTGATCGCACCATTGTCAAACAAATGAATGCCGGTCCCGTCAAGAAAACCTGTATTTGGCTTCACCCCAATTGCAATTACGACAAGGTCACTATCGGCATGACCTTTATCGGTTATCACGCGTGTAACTCTGCCATCGTCATCACCTTCAAATGACTCGACCGATTCATTTAACTTCAGCTCCACACCTTGTTTAATGGCTTCCTCTCCAATTTTTTCGCTAAATTCCTCATCAAAAATTCCTGCAAGCCTCGGACCGCGCTCGATAATCGTTACTTTTTTGCCGATCTCAACAAAATTTTCAGCCATTTCTAACCCGATATAGCCACCGCCTATAACGGTGATATGATTGACTTGGTCTAAATCTTGCATCAAGGCTTTTGTATCTGGGATCGTTTTTATTGAATGAATGCCTTTTAAATCAACACCATCCCAGGGTGGGACGATCGGACTTGCGCCAGTGGCGACAAGCAATTTATCGTAGGAAAGCTCAAATCCTTCTCCAGAAACAACTTTTTTCTCTATGTCAACAGACGTTACCTCATGATTGACGCGTGCATCGATTCCGTACTTTTCGCGAAAAGTCTCAACGGATCGAGCAATTAATGAATCAAAGGAATCAATAAGACCACCAACAACGTAAGGCAACCCGCACTGAGCATAAGAATAGATTTCTCCCATTTCAAGTGTCGTTACTTCAGCGGATTCGTCGTGGCGCACAATTTGCATTGCTGCACTCATTCCGGCAGCATCTCCACCGATAATTACGTATTTCATCGAAATCACTCCTTTTACTATAGTTACTTTTCCCATTTTTACTATTAGTTAAGCGGAATTTGGTAAGACTATAAAGATGTCGAGTCAAACGAAAAAGGCAAGGACGGCATTTTTGATGGGAAAAGAGCGAATCTGATGTGCAGTGGCTCCGCGCGGCGTGCGCCTTTTTGAGAAGAGCGCTCAAAAAGGCTTAAGAGAAGACGCCGGCTCCGCACACTGCATCGAGACAATACAAAAAGGCAAGGACTGCCTTTTTCTGGTAAGAGAGCGAACTCATGTGCAGTGGCTCCGCGCGGCGTGCGCCTTTTTGAGAAGAGCACTCAAAAAGGCTTAAGAGATACGCCGGCTGCGCTCACTGCATCGAGTCAATACAAAAAAGCAAGGTCGGCCTTTTTCCCGGAAAGAGAGCGAATCTGATGTGCAGTGGCTCCGCGCGGCGTGCGCCTTTTTGAGAAGAGCGCTCAAAAAGGCTTAAGAGATAACGCCGGCTGCGCTCACTGCATCGAGTCAAACGAAAAAGGCAAGATCGGCCTTTTTCCGGAAAAAGAGCGATCCCGGTGTGCAGTGGCTCCGCGCGGCGTGCGCCTTTTTGAGAAGAGCGCTCAAAAAGGCTTAAGAGCCAACGCCGGCTGCGCTCACTGCTTCGAGTCAACCGAAAAAGGCAAGATCGGCCTTTTTCGGTTAACTCTCATTGACCCGCTTCTTTCTGTATACTATAATTAGACTGTTATACACTGGAAAATCTTAATGAGGTGAAGAGCCGTGTTAGATCGTTTACAATCGGTTGAGGATCGGTATGATCGACTCAACGAATTACTTAGTGATCCTGATGTTATAAATGATTCAAAGAAATTACGTGAGTATTCAAAGGAACAATCGGACTTAGAAGAAACCGTTCAGGCGTACCGTGAATATAAAGAAGTCAACGAGCAGCATAAAGATGCAAAAGCGATGCTTGAAGAAAATCTAGATAGTGAAATGTATGCAATGGTTAAAGAAGAAATTAGTGAACTGGCTGATCGTAAAGAAGAGTTAGAAGCCCGTTTGAAAATTCTTCTTTTGCCGAAAGATCCGAATGATGACAAAAACGTTATCATGGAAATTCGCGGAGCGGCTGGTGGAGATGAGGCACAGCTTTTTGCGGGTGACCTTTACAAAATGTACAGCCGTTTTGCTGAAGCGCAAGGTTGGAAGACAGATGTGATTGAGTCAACTTCAACGGAGCTTGGTGGTTATAAGGAAATTATTTTTTCTGTTAATGGTGCCGGTGCTTATTCGAAATTGAAGTATGAAAATGGTGCTCATCGCGTTCAGCGTGTTCCGACAACCGAGTCAGGTGGTCGTATTCACACGTCAACCGCTACGGTAGCTGTTTTGCCAGAAGCAGAAGAAGTAGAAGTGGATATCCATGAAAAAGACATTCGTGTTGACACGTTTGCTTCAAGTGGACCAGGTGGACAGAGTGTTAATACTACGATGTCAGCTGTTCGTCTTACGCACTTACCGACAAATACGGTTGTATCATGTCAGGACGAAAAATCACAAATTAAGAACAAAGAAAAAGCGATGAAAGTCCTTCGTGCGCGTGTTTACGATAAAATTAATCGTGAAATTCAAGCAGAATACGATCAAAACCGTAAGCTTGCTGTGGGGACAGGAGATCGTTCCGAGCGTATTCGTACGTACAATTTTCCGCAAAGCCGTGTAACGGATCACCGCATTGGGTTAACTTTGCAAAAGTTAGAGCAGATTCTTCAAGGAAAACTCGATGAAATCATTGATGCTTTAATCGTGGAAGAGCAAGCGGAAGCGATGCAAAATGCAGAGCAGTAAGATGAATGAAATGACGATTCGTGAGGCCCTTCGTTGGGCTTCTTCTTTTTTAGAGGAAAGAGAATTGGAAGCGCCTGTAGCCGAGTGGCTGCTTCGTCACTATTATCAAGTCAACCGGGCGAAACTTTTTATGATACTAGATGACACAATCGAACCTGAGGTGTACGAGCGTCTAAAGCAAGACGTCGAACGGCACGCAGGTGGTTCGCCTGTTCAACATATTATCGGATATGAGGAATTTTTCGGAAGGCGCTTTTCTGTGAATGAGCATGTCCTTATCCCGCGCCCGGAAACAGAAGAACTTGTTGTGGCGGTTCAGGAACGTAAACGCGAACTTTTCCAACAGGAGAAGGTTCAGGTAGTTGATGTAGGGACAGGGAGTGGTGCGATTTCTGTAACTCTTGCGCTTGAGGATGAAACGTTGAACGTTCAAGCCATCGATATTTCTGAAGAAGCGCTTCAAGTTGCAAAAAGAAATGCCGAGAAGCTAAGTGCAAAGGTTCACTTTATGCATGGCGACTTGCTTGCGCCTATTATAGAAGTAGGAGCTCGAGTCGAAGTGGTGGTGTCCAATCCACCATACATCCCGCTGACAGATGCGCCGAGCTTAGCTGTTCATGTTCGAGATCATGAACCACATTTAGCGTTATTTGGTGGCGAGGATGGACTTGATCTTTACCGAAGATTTATGGAACAATTGCCACTCGTTCTAAAGGATAAAGGGATAGTTGGATTTGAAGTGGGTGTCGGTCAAGCTGCTGTGATCAAAGAAATGCTACAAACGACGTTTCCGCAGGCAACAACAGAAATAAAAAGAGATATTAACGGCAAGGAGCGCATGGTCTTTGCTTATGGGAATATGACGAGATAATTGCTAAGAGATCGCTCTCTTAGCTTTTTTTTGTGAATTCCCATAAAATTGTAAAAGTTATAGTGTTTTATGTTAAGTTAGAAAGAGCTGTAAACGCGAATAAGGAGGGGACAAATGACGCGAAGAATAGGGCTAGGATATTTTATTGGAGTGAATGTATTGAGTTTCTTCTTTTATAGTCAGTTCACATGGATGGGAATTTTCTCTGGAATCGTTGGATTTGGTATTATTCTTTGTCTACCTTTTATTATAAAACGAGAAAATAAATAAACAAAAAAAGTAGAGGCGATTCGTTTTGTTAAACAGTATTATGATCACTGTAACTATTCTAGTAGTTATCTTTTCAAGTGTGGTCCTTTATAAGAAGCGAAAAAACATGAAAAATGTTAACGGAGTCAAAGGCTGGGTGACTCCCACTTGTATGTTAGTGTCCCCTGTTCTTATGTTACTAGCGCACTTATTTGATGTAGTAGGATTGATCAGTTGGGGACTGCTTTTTATTCTACTATTTGTCGCAGCTTATTTTACAAAATATTTGCCGGTTCCTAATAAGTAATAATAAAAATAGTGAGATTTAATATGAGATAAAAAAGAAAGAACATGAGTTCAAGGAGTGATTTTTGTGAAGTTACCTGGATGTTGGTCGTGTAAATGAGATATTTCAGTGGAAAGAACTGTTGCTTTACGTTGAGGGAAGAAAAAAATGCCGGAAATGTGGAGAAAAACAATATAGAACGACGAACTCCAAGTGGAAAACAGCTCTCCTTGTTTTGCCCGTTATGCTAATTCCGGGGATCTTACGATTGATCTTACCTCTTTCTTTTTTCACGCAACTTTCTCTTATTTTCGTTCTAACGATTGTTTGCTTTTCGTTTATGCCTTTTCATTATCGATTTACAGATAAGGAGCAGGCGTTGTTTTAATATTGGTTAAAAGAGGCTACTGATCTCTAATTCAGTAACCTCCGTTCTATCTGTTTATTAAACTTTTAGGCGATTAGATGCGAGCTTTAACTCATTAACGACGTCGACTAATTGATTGCTAGATTGTGCAGATTGATTGACGGAAGACGATAGCTCTTCAATAGAGGCGGTAATTTCTTCAGTTCCGGCAGCGTTTTCTTCTGCTATCGCGGAAAGACTTTGCATGATATCGATGATTTCGTTCTTTTTCGAATTCATGTTCATTCCTGATTCATTCAGCTCTTGAATGCTGTCCTTGATCGTGCCGACAGAGGACTCGATGTTTCCAAGTTTCTTATTCAAGTTTTGTACACTTGCCGACTGGTTTACGATGCTGTCTTCTAGTTCGTGCATGGCGTCTGATGCTTCCTCTGATTTTTTTCCAAGCTCATTAATATCACTTGTTATTTCTACAGAGAACTTCTTGGATTGTTCAGCTAGTTTTCGAATTTCTTCAGCAACAACAGCAAACCCACGTCCGTGCTCACCGGCTCTAGCAGCTTCGATGGAAGCATTCAAAGCAAGCAAGTTTGTTTGTTCTGTAATCGCTAAAATTCCACTACTAGCCATTTCAATTTTTCTCGAGCTTTCGGTTGATTGTTTAATGGTTTCGGCTACTTTAGCGACGGTTTCATTGCTTTCATTATTGGAATGAATTAATTCTTTTGTTGCATCTTCTGCCTCTTGCTCAAAGGATATAATGTCAGCGATTAATGAATTCAGCTGCTTGAGTTGTGCTTGGTCTTTTTCAATAATGCGACCTAATTCTTCAATATGTTCGGTTCCGCGTTCTGTGTCATTGGCTTGACCTGATGCACCGGAAGCAATCTCAGTGATAGCCGATGCTACTTCTTTTGCAGAGATAGACGATTGCTCAGCAATTTTCAAGGCTTCACTGGAGCTTTGTGATACTGAAGCAATGGTTCGCTCAAGGTAATCGATCATTTCTTGACGATCTTCTTGAATCGCTAAAATGGCTTGACCCATTATGGCTGAATTTCCACCTCGGCTAGTCAGCTTATCTGTTATATTAATAAGACTTTCAGTTGGTGAAGAAGATGAAAATTGTAATAAGTTTTCATTAATGGTTTTGGCTGACTTTAATTGAATATCAACCCCAACAACGCCAATGACTTTTCCAAGTTTCTTTACTGGCATAGCCACTGTAGTCATTAGTATGTTTTGGCCATCTATTTCAAAGTGAAAGGGTTCGATTATAGTGAGTCTGCCTTCTTGAATGGGACGGGTGTAGAAACGCTCCGAATGCAAATTCTCCAAAAATGTCACTTCGCTGCCAGTATCAACTCTATATATATATGGTGACATTTGGCCAATGCTATTTCCATATTGGTTGATTGATTGAGAGTCTTTTCCATCAAAAGCATTTGGCTCAAAAGCTACCCAAACACCTAAATATTCTTGATGATCCTCTAAATATGTTTCAAGTTGCTTAATCACAGCCTGCCTACTAGCAAATTGATTATGACTCAATGACTCATTCATGTTCTTCGTTGTGACAATTGCATCATCAATTAATACATAATCACTGAGAGAAGCTTTCTTAAGACCGTTAAAGGCCAAATCTAATTGGTTGTTTGATGCTCTCCATTGTAATAAGACATACAACCCGATCCCTGCTGATAATGTTGTTAAGATGGCAGTTTGTACGATTTCATTTACCCATGCATTTAATAAAATGGTAACGAGCATCGCTCCTCCAACTAAAAAAAACTTTCCTTTTTGAACTTTCACTATAGTTCCTCCTATTGTGTTTTCGTCTTGTTGTAATGGAGATCCGATATTACTCTTCATTAAGACTTAAGTACTAAGTATACATACCTAGCTTGTATTACCCTATTATATAGGGAATGAAACAATAAAATTAAATTTCTTCTATAAAATTTTCAAAAATACTAGTTACAAAGGGGTTTCAGCATGTAACTCATAAAATAAAAAAAGATTTTTAAATTAGATGTTTAAAAGAAAGTCGTCCTGTCCACAATGTTTTTATGAAGGGACGGTGCTTAGTCAATGAAACCAAATGTTGTTATTTATCTATTATTCTCTTTATTTGTTTTAATCATGAACTGGGAATCTCAAAACGCAGTGGCAGTTGCGTCTTTACATAATGAAGTAAGTCAAGAGGAAGCGGTTCGGCTTCGAATTCTAGCAAATAGTGATTCTGTAAGAGATCAAGCATTAAAGCGTGACATTCGTGATGAAGTGAATGCGGCAATTACAGAGATGGTGCTGGGTGTGAATGATTTAGAAGAAGGCAAAGCGATGATTGAAGGCAATCTAGCAAAAATAGAAGACATCGTAGAAGCAGAGTTAGCGAAAATGGGGATGGACCAAACGTATGAAGTGAGTTTTTCTGAAGTGGAATTTCCGACAAAGCTTTATGGAAACATTGTGTATCCGGCAGGGTTGTATGATGCGGTATTAATCACACTAGGTGAAGGGAAAGGGGAAAACTGGTGGTGTGTGTTGTTCCCACCGTTATGTTTCTTAGATATGGCAAATGGAGATGCGGTTGCAGCGGATGCTGAGGTAGAGGAAGAGGTAGTTGAGGAAGATGTGGAGGAAGTCGAAGTGGCGTTTTTCGTGGTTGAAATCTTCTCTAAAATTAAAGATCGTATTTTTTCTTCAGAAAAAGTATAAAACAATGCTGATAGAGGAACGGATGGGTTTCTCTATCAGTTTTTTTGTGAGAGAATAAGGAAGTTCTCAGATTTCTAGCATAAATGGTTCATGCTCTACATACATTTCTAGTAATAGATTAAGAGAGGGTGGAGCTAAATGGGAATCGTTGTTCGTAAAGCAAAAATGAAGGACATGCTTCCAATTCAACGATTGGTAGCCAAAGCTGGGTTACGAGATGAAGGAATTGAACAATATATAGAAAGTTTCCTTGTCGTCGAGGATGAAGACGAGAATCTAATTGGGACAGTGGGAATTGAGCAGTATGAAGAAAATGGGTTGCTCAGATCGCTTGTACTAGATTCCCCCATTTGGAATGCGAAACTTAGTTTAGAGTTTTTGCAGCTAACTTTGAAATATGCTGAAGAGCAAAGGATGGATACGGTCTATTTATGTGCGAAGGGGACGAATGCACTGTTTCACCAGTTAGGCTTTCGTGAAGTCGAGAAAGAGGACGTTCCGGAACCTGTGAAGAATTCGTCTCATTTTCAACGAAATGCGCTAGTTGATGCAAAGGTTTGGGCATGTGAATTAACAGAGTAAGTTGTGGAAAAGTGAATAAAATATGGGAGTTATCTACAAGTTGTCCACAGCCGTGGACAACTTCTTTTCGTGTGCAAAAAACAATCTTGTCGAAAGAGAGGGCGGAATGATGTGGTTTGTCAGGTGGAATCCTTGTTTTTATAGGGTTTTTGTCGAAAATTTCCCGTTTTATTGACATCGATAGACAACACTTGCAAAATGGAGGAGATAGGAGAGATGAACAGTGAGTTATAAACAAACAAAATATTGGAGTGTGGATAACTTTTCCGGAAGTGAGGAAAATCTCCAAGTAATGAAGGAAGCAGCGTTGTGGATAACAAAAGGGGAAATAGTGGCATTTCCGACTGAGACGGTATACGGACTAGGAGCGAATGCGTTAGACGAACAAGCGGTCAAAAAGATTTTTGAAGCAAAAGGTCGTCCGAGCGATAATCCACTAATTGTCCACATTGCTGACATCGAGCAATTAGATGAGTTGGTATTGGAGATTCCAGATGTAGCTCATCAACTAATGAATCAGTTTTGGCCAGGGCCGTTAACGTTAATATTTAAGAAAAAACAAGTGGTGGCTCCGAGTGTCACAGCTGGGTTAGAGACAGTAGCTGTTCGGATGCCTGATCATGATGTTGCGAGGGCGTTGTTGCGAGCGGCGGGGGTTCCTGTTGCAGCGCCGAGTGCGAATGTGTCAGGAAAGCCGAGTCCGACTACGGCGGCACATGTGTATCATGATTTAAAAGGAAAAATTAAAGGAATCGTCGATGGCGGGAGAACAGGAGTTGGTTTAGAATCGACAGTCTTAGATTGTTCGACCCCGGTTCCGATGTTGTATCGACCTGGAGGTGTCACGAAAGAAGAGCTGGAGGCTGTCATTGGAAAAGTGGATGTCGACCCAACGCTATTATCGTTATCAGCTGAACAAACTCCGCTATCTCCAGGTATGAAGTATACGCACTATTCACCATCAGGAACGGTTTATTTAGTTCGCGACCGGCAAAAGATGGTTGAACTGATCTGGCGAGCGAAACAAGAAGGAAAGCGTGTAGGTGTGCTAACAACCGTTGAAAATGAAGGGGCATATGAAGCGGATGTTGTTGTTGCTTGTGGATCTAGAGAGGATTTAGCAACAGTGGCGAGCGCTCTTTACGATAGCTTACGAACATTTGATGAACGCGAGGCAGAAGTGATCTTCTCTGAAGTGTTCCCGTATGAGGGATTAGGCATTGCGATCATGAACCGGTTGGAAAAAGCCGCAGGGGGTCAGACCCCTCTGTAGGAAAGTAATGCGGTGAAGGCATGCAAGGGGGTCAGACCCCTCTGTATATTATCACCGCGGTGAAGAACAGCCGAGGGGTCTGACCCCCATCATAACTCCCCGTTAGGCGGCCGATGAAAGTTGGTTGTCTATTTTCTTTTGGACGTGCATACATTGGCAATAGCATGTACAAGGAGTGGTTGTGATGGGGGAGTTTTTGACGCTTTTTATTATGGCAAGTGCACTTGGCATGGATGCCTTTTCGATAGCGCTTGGGATGGGAATGCTTGGTCTTAGATTAAGGCAAATTTTCCATATTGGCGTGACAATCGGTTTGTTTCATGTGATCATGCCACTTTTAGGAATTGCGGCTGGGAAACTATTATCAAATTATTTTGGAATGATAGCCACACTGATTGGCGGTGGGCTTTTATTAATTATTGGTCTACAGATGGTTATTTCCTCTTTTAAATCAGATGACGATGATAAATTGATGCGTCCTGTTGGTATGGGATTGGTTCTTTTTGCTCTTAGTGTAAGTTTGGATAGTTTTTCAGCGGGACTAAGCTTTGGCATGCTTGGAGCGAAAACGGCATTAACAGTATTGATGATTGGAATTGTCAGTATGGTGCTATCGTGGATTGGTTTGTTAATGGGCTCGCGGTTTCAACATTATGTTGGCTCTTATGGGGAGTTACTTGGTGGGTTTATCTTAATTGGTTTTGGAATTAAGCTCATCTTTTAAAGGCAGAAAAGAGGAGCTTTACATAGAGTCGAATAGGAACGAAATGACCTCTTTGTATATACCGTTTTTATATTCGTTATGATAATATGGAACGTAATGGTACGTGGAAAGTGGCTTCATTTTAATTAGAATGAAAGAAACATTTGTATCATAGAAGAAAGGGCGTTTTCAGACATGAAAAATGTGTTATTTGTTTGCACAGGAAATACATGCAGAAGTCCGATGGCAGAAGCATTATTGCGATCTCAAGCGGATGAAGTCCTGCAAGTGAAATCTGCTGGGGTGCAAGCTTTTCCGAATAGTCCAGCATCTGAAGGGACAAAGGCCGTTTTAGCCGAAAAAGGAATTGTGGCTAAGCACGAGGCTCAACCTGTTACAGAGGAATTACTTGAGTGGGCTGACGTCATTTTAACAATGACCGTATCTCATAAAGAAATGATTCGAGTCTTTTATCCTCATGTAATCGATAAGCTTTTTACATTGAAAGAATATGTCGACCCAGCAACGAACGATTTGGACATTGACGATCCAATAGGTGGACCGATTGAGGCCTATCGTCAAACGGCTGAACAAATCGAACAATGCTTAAAGACAGTCACAAAAAAAATAACAGAATAACTTACTTAATGGGGGAGACTCATGTCGGGGGAACGTAAGTCGTATCGATCTAGTATTCGAAAAAAGTTAGTCATTGGAATTAGTGGACTAGCTATCATTACATTTGGATTTAGTGCCATTTTTATTTTCTTTTTAGCGGATCTATTAGAAGGCCTACTTGGCTTAAGTGGCAATGCTCTTATCGCCTTTACATTAGTAAAAGGGGTCTTTTGGAGTGGGGTTTTAGGATATGTCGCTGCTCCTCTTATTACGAAGCCTTTAAAAGAAGTAGAAGAAGCAGCAAGACGGGCGGCAGCTGGAGATATTCAACGTGATATTGTTGTATCCAAGTCAGATGATGAGATTCGAGCTCTTGGAATAGCGTATAATGAAATGCTTCAAAGTCTACGGAGTATGGTTCATGATATCGAAAACAATTTCAATAATACAAATGAAAAAGTACGCGAGATATCAGCTGCATCTGAAATGGCTGCGACCAAATCGTCGCAAATTGGTTCGACAATGGATGAAATAGCAAAAGGTGCAGAAAATACTGCATATGCTATTCAAAATACAGCTGAATCAATGGAAGAAGTTACGAGTATTGCCGAACAAGTGCAACGACGTGCTCGTGAGTCGAAACAATCATCAGAAAGTATGGTTATGCGGTTATCGGAAAGCAGAACAGTCGTTGATTCTCTTGTTCAAGGCATTCAGCAATTAGCTTCTGATAATGAAGAATCGCTTGTAGCGGTGAGTCGCCTTGAAAATCAAGCTAGAGAAATTGGGGATATCATTTCGCTTGTTGGTGACATTGCGGGGCAAACGAATTTGCTCGCCTTAAATGCGTCAATTGAAGCGGCAAGAGCAGGGGAACAAGGAAGAGGATTTGCTGTTGTTGCGGATGAAGTGCGAAATTTGGCGGATGAAAGTGCCAAAGCGGTTCAAGGCATTACAAAACTGATTCATAACATGCAAACAGAAGTAAAAAATGTTGCTGTTCAAATTAGTGAGCAAGTAAAAGTGGCGATGGACCAATCACAACAAGGGACGGCTACAAACGCGGCTATTGGTGAAGTCGAAAAGTCGGTAAAGCAAGTCGATTCCTTTATTGCGGACATTACTGATATGATAGATAGACAAATGGAATCGATTAAGAAAACGACAAATGAATCTCAAGAAGTAGCTGCCATTGCAGAAGAAACCTCAGCTGGTTCTGTTGAAATTTCAGCAATGACGGAACAGCAAGGAACCGTCATTAATGAGATGGAACAGGTTGCTCATGAGCTTTCTGATCAGTCAAAAAAATTAAAAGCAACGATTGAACGATTCACAATATAATAGAAATGAGTAGGGGGGAAGGTAGAGATGAAAGTAGCCATTGCATCAGATCATGGTGGAATCCATATTCGTAAAGAGATTATGAGTGTTATGGATGAGCTTCAAATCTCATATGAAGATTTTGGTTGTGAATGTGATACGTCAGTTGACTATCCGGACTATGCACTACCTGTAGCTGAAAAAGTCGCAAGTGGAGAATTTGATCGTGGAATTCTTGTATGTGGAACGGGGATTGGAATGTCGATTGCCGCAAACAAAGTCAAAGGAATTCGTTGTGCTCTTGTTCATGATATGTTTACTGCAAAAGTCACACGGGAACATAATGATAGCAATATTCTAGCGATGGGGGAGCGAGTGATTGGGCCAGGACTAGCAAGGGAAATTGCTCGAATATGGCTCGTTACTGAATTTGAAGGCGGTAGACACGAAAATCGAGTGAACAAGATTACAGATTACGAAGCATAAGAAAAGTAGGAGGCGCATGATGACTCCCATAGACCAAATCAAACAACAGCTATCGCAGGCATTACAGGATTTACATAAGGCATTTCCTTTAACAGAAGAAGCTTTGCTTGTCGTTGGGACAAGCACAAGCGAAGTAATAGGGGCGCATATTGGCACAAATGGTTCGCATGAAGTGGCTGAGGTTATTTATCGAGAATTGGAGCAGCTGCACAAAGATACTGGTGTCCAGCTTGCTTTTCAATGTTGTGAACATTTAAATCGTGCTCTAGTTTTAGATGAAAAAGTAGCCAAACAACGCGGATATGAACTCGTATCCGCTATTCCTATTCGAAAAGCAGGCGGGGCGATGGCAACCTACGCCTTTAAAAAAATGAAAAATCCCGTTTTAGTTGAAGAGATTCAAGCTGATGCGGGCATTGATATTGGCGATACGCTTATCGGAATGCACTTAAAAAAAGTTGCGGTTCCTGTTAGGAGCCGTGTAAAGTCAATTGGAGAAGCGCATGTGACGATGGCAAAAACGAGGCCGAAATTAATTGGAGGCATTCGTGCTGTCTATGAAAAAACGGATGAACATGAATAAAAATTTTTTTTTTGCTATTTTCATACGGAAATGGTTTGCTTTTGTGGTAAGATAGAAGCGAATAAGAAGTTGGATGGTTTTAAAACCGAAATATATTGGAATTGGAAGGGGAATAGAGATGTTGAATCAAAAGTCATTAAATGAGCAAGATTCGAAAGTGTTTGAAGCCGTTCGTCAGGAGCTAGGACGTCAACGTGATAAAATTGAATTAATTGCGTCAGAAAATTTCGTAAGTGCTGCCGTTATGGAAGCTCAAGGTTCTGTTTTAACGAACAAATACGCAGAAGGTTACCCTGGTCGTCGTTATTATGGCGGTTGTGAGTATGTTGACGTTGTCGAAGATCTAGCGCGTGACCGTGCGAAGGAAATTTTCGGAGCAGAGTATGTGAACGTTCAGCCACACTCTGGTGCACAAGCAAACATGGCTGTTTACTTCACAATTTTAGAGCCAGGTGATACGGTTCTTGGGATGAATCTTTCTCATGGTGGACACTTAACTCACGGAAGCCCCGTTAACTTCAGTGGTGTTCAATATAACTTCGTTGAGTATGGTGTGGATAAAGAAACGCAATTCATCGATTATGATGTCGTTCGTGAACTAGCAAAAGAGCACAAGCCTAAGTTAATCGTAGCTGGTGCTAGTGCGTACCCACGTGCCATTGATTTCGCGAAATTCCGTGAAATTGCTGATGAGGTTGGCGCATACTTAATGGTTGATATGGCACACATTGCAGGTCTTGTTGCAGCTGGTTTACATCAAAACCCTGTTCCATATTCTCATTTCGTAACAACAACAACACATAAGACACTTCGCGGACCTCGTGGTGGTATGATTTTATGTAAAGAAGAGTTTGGTAAGAAAATTGATAAGTCGATCTTCCCTGGAATCCAAGGTGGCCCACTTATGCACGTGATCGCGGCAAAAGCTGTTTCTTTTGGTGAAGTATTAACGCCAGAATTCAAAGCGTACGGCCAAGCGGTTATCGATAATGCTAAGCGCCTAGCGGAAAAGTTAATGAGCGAAGGAATTAACATCGTTTCAGGCGGAACAGACAATCATCTTTTACTTTTAGATTTACGTACACTTGGCCTAACAGGTAAAGTGGCGGAGCATGCTCTTGATGAAGTAGGAATCACAACAAACAAGAACACGATTCCGTTTGACCCAGAGAGCCCATTTGTAACGAGTGGTGTTCGTATTGGAACAGCTGCGGTTACATCACGTGGACTTGATCTTGAAGCAATGGATGAGATCGGTGAAATCATCGCTCTTACTCTTAAAAATGTTGATAATGAAGAAAAATTAGAAGAAGCTCGTACTCGTGTGAATGCGCTAACTGCAAAATTCCCGATGTACACGCATCTATAAGAAGAAAAGCTGGACCCTGTATAAATAGGGTCTGGCTTTTTTTGCGTACGTTCTGGTGCGCTTGGAATTAGAACTGTGCAAGGTTAGTAGATTCCCTTATAAGGGATACCTTACATAACCAAAGCTGAATATTCCTAATTTTACTTTATTAAGTGAAATGTGATAATTTCTACCCGTAAACCTTGAAGGCGACTGGCTTTTTATGTAGAATCTTGTAGAAGCAAAGTATCTTGAATCGAATGAAGATAGAATAAAGGAGCTAAAACGTATGAGCAAAGTTTTCGTATTTGACCACCCTTTAATTCAGCATAAACTTACGTATATCCGTGATAAAGAAACAGGAACGAAGGAATTTCGCGAATTAGTGGACGAAGTAGCCGGTTTAATGGCTTTTGAAATTACACGTGACTTGCCATTGCAAGATGTAACAGTAGAAACACCAGTTGGAACAGCGCAAGCTAAAACCATTGCTGGGAAGAAGCTTGGACTTGTTCCAATTTTACGTGCAGGCCTTGGAATGACAGATGGAATTTTACGCATGATTCCTGCTGCGAAAGTGGGACATGTTGGGTTGTATCGTGACCCTGAAACGTTGCAACCAGTTGAATACTATGTCAAGCTTCCGACAGATGTGGAAGAGCGTGAATTTATTGTCATTGATCCAATGCTAGCAACGGGCGGATCCGCGATTGAAGCAATCAACAGTTTGAAAAAACGTGGAGCAAAAACGATCAAACTTATGTGTTTAGTGGCAGCGCCTGAAGGAGTGAAATTAACTCAAGAGGCTCACCCTGATGTTGATATTTTCTTAGCGGCATTAGACGAGAAACTAAATGAAAAAGGCTATATTGTCCCAGGTCTAGGCGACGCCGGAGATCGTTTATTTGGAACAAAATAAAAAGAATTGAGGTCCTCCATTGGTGAGTGACCTCTTTTTTGCTTTAGTTAGGTAAAGAGGGGTCTGACCCCGAACTCTGTACTGCATGATTTCTCATTTGCTGTTCATACTATCTACATATGCAAAATGCTGGGGGAGATGGTTATGAAACGAGTAATCGCATGTTTACTAATAGCAATGATCGCATGTAGTGTCAGTCTACCTTCTGCACAGGCTGCCATATACCCTGAGATACCAACGATTGGAGCGTTGGATCGTTCTGATGAAAAAGTGGTGGTGATCGTAACAGCAAAGGGCGATGTGGATAAGGCCTTGGACAATGTTACGGCTGCTTTTCCTTCAAGTGAAGTACGGAAAACATTTACGAGAGCGTTAAACGGATTTTCGATTGAGCTGTTAGAAAGTGAAGTGGAAATGCTTCAGCAGTTTCAAGAGATTGAACGAGTGGATAAAGTAGTAGATTATGAAGCGAATTTAGATGCTAGCGTACCTTTTGTAGGTGCCGATGACATAAGAGGAAAGCTTGATCCTAGTGGGGAGTATTTGACGGGAAAAGGGATCAAGGTTGCTGTTATTGATACAGGAGTTGATTATACTCACCCTGATTTAAAAAAGAATTACAAAGGCGGGTACGATGTCGTGGATTACGACCGTGACCCGATGGAAACAGTCATTTCGCAAGGGCCACCGACTCTTCACGGGACGCATGTTGCTGGTATTATCGCAGCGAATGGCAAAGTGAAAGGAGTAGCCCCAGAAGCCGATATATATGCCTATCGTGCTCTTGGGCCGGGTGGCCAAGGGACAACCGAACAAGTGATTGAGGCAATTGAAAAGGCGATTGAAGATGAAGTGGACATTCTTAACTTATCTCTTGGAAATACCGTAAATGGTCCAGATTGGCCCACGAGTGTAGCGTTAGATAAAGCGGTGGAAGAAGGTATTGTAGCTGTAACATCAAATGGAAACAGCGGACCAAATATGTGGACTGTCGGATCACCCGGAACTTCAACGAAAGCCATTTCCGTTGGTGCTTCAGCCCCTCCCATTAAAACACCTTTTGTTACACTAGCTGGTCAAGATAAAGAGATTTCTCTTTACCCGATCGGTGGGACATTGCCATGGGCGTTAAAAAGGGATTATGAACTCGTCGAAGTCGGGCACGGTTTAGAAGAAGAGTGGGGAGAAGTCGATGCAAATGGAAAGATCGCTATAGTAAAGAGAGGAATGATCCCGTTTTCTGAAAAAGCGAAACTCGCACTAGACAATGGTGCAAAGGCGCTTCTCATTTATAACAACTTACAAGGTAGTTTTGTTGGTGCGGTCGAGCAAGGAATGAAGCTACCTGTTGTTAGTATTTCAAAGGAAGATGGTGAATGGTTAGTAGAGCAGCTTGAAGGAAGCAAAGATCGTCAATATGCTCGGACGATCTATCGCAATGAAGAAGATTTTATTGCTCCTTTTAGCTCTCGCGGACCAGTGACGCAAACGTGGGAAGTCAAGCCTGATTTAGTTGCACCGGGAGTTTCGATTGATAGTACGGTGCCAAAAGGCTATTTAGGACTAAATGGAACGAGCATGTCAGCCCCTCATGTCGCAGGAGCAGCAGCGTTAGTGAAACAAGCTCATCCCGATTGGAATCCGGAACAAATTAAAGCAGCATTGATGAATACAGCAAAAAAGTTAATCAATGATGAAGGTGAACCGTATTATCCTTATGAACAAGGAGCTGGGCGATTGCAGGTTGATAAAGCAATAGAGGCGAAAACTCTAGCCTATCCTGGTGCCGTTACGTTTGGAAAATGGACGAAAAGTGATCCTCGTGAAAAGCGCGAAATAACGTTCACGATTGAAAATCACGATAATCATACGAGAACATACCATGTGAAACCTCCGTTTGAATTGCCGGATGGCTTACAGTGGCAAGTGCCATTTGCTACCGAAATCAAACCAGGAGAAAAGAAAGAAGTAACGGTTCAGCTTGATATGTTTCCGGCCGTGTTAGCGGAGGGAATCCATCACGGAGATATTGTGATCGAAGGTGGACCTGATCCGATCTCGATTCCGTATGTATTTTTTATTGAAGAACCGAATTATCCAAGGGCTATGGCCTTTAACTTTGGACACGGTGACCGTCCTGGCGAGTACCGTTATGAATTATATTTACCAGGTGGAGCGGAAGAAATGGGCATTGCTGTATATGACCCAGATACATTTCAGTTTGTCAAATTTTTAGATTTCAAAGAAGACGTCGGAAGAGGCATGGTCGGCAAAGAATGGGAGAATTTGGACTTACCGGACGGGACGTATAAAGCCCTCGTCTTTGCCAAAAAAGACGGAAGAGAAGACACGATAGAAACGAACATAACAATTGGAGCAACGCTACCTGAAGAGAAAAAAGGTGAAAATTAAAGGGTCAGACCCCTCTTTATCACGGCGAAGCGTGAAAGAGGGGTCTGACCCCCATTTGTGAGCTTTTTTGACATTTGTGTGAACGTGGAAAATAACCTACCTATTTAGTGGGAAAACGCATTGACACAAGGTTTTCACTATTGTACGATTAAAAAGGTTGTGATGAGAAGGTTTACATATGTGAAATTGTGTGAACGTTTAGAAAAGATGATTCTGAACAAAAAGAAACCATATGAGGAGGCTGTTCATGTCGAATGGCAAACGAAGTCCGTGGCGTGCGATGGTGCTCGTTTCGATCATTTCTTCCTATGTTGTTGGAGGAACGGTTGGTGGAGTTTTTCTCGGATTATGGCTAGGCAATCAATTCGGTGCAAAACCTTTCTTTTTAATCACATGCCTATTTTTAGGACTTTCAACGGGGTTATACGGTGTATACAACGCTGTCAAACCTTTTCTAGGAGACGGTAAAGAGTAATGTTGACACTTGATGGAAAAATGAAACGCTACACCATTGTCGTAAGTTTGCTACTACTGCTCTTTCTAGTAGGTTATTTCCTAACAGTACATAAACCTCAATTCCTCGGTCTGCTTGTCGGACTTGCTTTTAGTTATCTTAGTCTTTGGACAACCTTCAGAAAAGCAAGAGTGATCGGAGACGTTGCCGCAGGGCTAACGAAGTATTCAACGTTTTCCTACATAATTGCAAGTTTCGGTGTCTTAATTCGGATAGGGTTGGCTATATTATGTGTGTGGCTAGCATTAGTTTATCCGGATGTACTAGACATAATCTCAGTCATTACAGGGTTTTCCCTGATCTATATTATCATTATGGCAGATATGCTTATTGAATTTGGTAGAAAGAGGTGAAAACATTATGGATCATATAACACCCATGAGGCAGATTGGCGGCTTATGGTTTAATATGTCAACGGTATTAATGACAACTGTGGCATGTCTAATTGTATTCTTTATCTGTTTTATTGGAACACGTAAGTTAGCAATGCGCCCAACTGGTTTACAGAACTTCTTAGAGTGGTTGATTGATTTCGTTAGAGGAATCATTAAGGCGAATATGGGATGGAAAGTCGGCGGTCAATTTATCGCACTTGCCTTCACCCTGATTTTCTACGTCTTCGTAGCAAATATGCTTGGTATTCCTTTTGAAATTTATAACAAGGATACACACGAAGTATGGTGGAAATCACCAACGTCTGACCCTGCTTTAACATTAACGATGGCAGCACTCGTCATTATTTTAACCCACTATTATGGAATTAAGATTAGAGGGTTTGGAGAGTACTTAAAGGACTATGTCCGCCCAGTACCTTTTCTACTACCTTTTAAGATCATCGAGGAATTTGCAAATACGTTAACACTTGGTATGCGTCTTTTCGGTAACGTTTATGCAAAAGAAATTCTCATGGTATTACTTGTCGGCCTTGGTACATCAGGGTTGGTAGGGTTGTTCGGAGGATTCCTTCCGACAATGATTTGGCAAGCCTTTGGTATGTTCATTGGTACGCTGCAAGCATACATTTTTGCAATGCTCGCAATGGTATACATGGCACACAAAGTTGAACATCATTAAACACAGCTCAATCTTGAGCGTTTAAAAATAATAAAAAATCATACTATCCTTAAGGAGGACTTATTCTCATGGAAGCATTAGCAGTAGCAATTGTAGCAGGTTTAGCAGCAATCGGTGGTTCGATTGCAGTAGCAATTATCGTAAGAGCAACACTTGAAGGTGTAACGCGTCAACCAGAACTAAAAGGTACGTTACAAACACTTATGTTCATTGGTGTACCTCTTGCAGAGGCGGTTCCGATTATCGCGATCGTTATCTCTTTCCTATTATTATTTGGATAATTGCGCTGCTCGCTTTATTTGGCGAGAAGTTCACACATAAAAATGGCGACAGTGTTCGGCTTCGAACCTTCGCCATTCCTTATGTATCTTATGAATTTTAACACTAATCTCAACAGTTTTTGAAATATATAGAAGTAACTAAAAATTCTTCACATCCAAGAAAGGAGTGAATCTTAATGGGTTTTGTAATTCCATGGGGATCGATACTATATCAATTAGCTGCATTCCTAGTATTACTTTTCTTCCTCAATAAATTTGCTCTTAAGCCGTTACTAGGCGTAATGGAAAAGCGTGAGCAAATCGTGAATGAAAATATGGACTCAGCTGAAAAAAGTCGTAAAGATGCAGAGGGCTATATTGAACAACAACGTAAAGAGTTAGAAAAAGCAAAGCTTGAAGCTCAAGAACTTATTCAACAAGCGAAAAAGCTTAGCGAACAGCAAGGTCAAGACATTTTAGACCAAGCGCGTGAAAACGCAGAGCGTTTGAAAGACTCAGCATTAGCTGAAATTCACCGTGAAAAAGAACAAGCGGTATCTGCTCTTCGTGAACAAGTTGCCGGTCTTTCCGTTTTAATTGCTAAGAAAGTAATTGAAAAAGAGTTAGATGAGAAAGCACAAGAGAAACTTGTCCAAGAGTATCTTAAAGAGGTAGGCGATAAGCTATGAGCAATCAAGCAGTAGCGAATCGTTATGCATCTGCCCTTTTTCAGCTTGCAAAAGAAAAGCATGACCTTAAGAAAGTAAATGAAGAGTTACAAACCGTTAAGACTGTTGTCGAAACGACTCCTGAACTCGTTCAATTTCTAAGTCATCCAAAAGTAACCGTTGCACAAAAGCAAGCGTTTATCCAAGAAAGCTTTAAAGGCTTAAGTGATATTAGCGTACACACACTTCTTTTATTAATTGATAAGAAAAGAACAGACATCATCGTTCCAATGATCAATAAATACAAAGAGTTAGCATATGAAGCTCAAGATATGGCCGAGGCACTTGTGTACTCAACAAAGCCGTTATCAGAAAAAGAGCAAGATCATATTGCGAAAGCTTTTGCGAAAAAGGCAGGAAAATCAAAGCTTGAAGTTAAGAATATCGTTGATTCAGAGCTAATCGGCGGAATTAAGATCCGTATTGGGGATCGCATATATGACGGAACAATTAAAGCGCAGCTTGATAAGCTTGAGCGCAATTTAATTGCCGGAACACGCTAGAAGATAGGGGTGAAAGCAATGAGCATTAAAGCAGAGGAAATTAGCTCTCTTATAAAACAACAGATTGATAATTTTCAGTCTGATGTACAAGTACAGGATGTAGGTACGGTTATCCGTGTTGGTGACGGTATCGCGCTTGCTCATGGCCTAGAAAACGTTATGGCTGGTGAGCTTCTAGAATTCTCAAACGGGGTTATGGGAATGGCTCAGAACCTTGAGGAGAACAACATCGGTATTATTATCTTGGGTCCTTACTCAGATATTAAAGAAGGTGACGAAGTAAAACGTACTGGTCGTATTATGGAAGTACCAGTAGGTGATGAGTTACTTGGTCGTGTTGTAAATGCTCTTGGACAACCAATTGATGGGTTAGGTCCGATTGCTACAGCAAAAACTCGTCCAGTTGAAAACAAAGCACCGGGCGTTATGGCTCGTAAATCAGTTCATGAGCCACTTCAAACAGGAATTAAGTCGATTGACACAATGGTTCCAATTGGTCGTGGTCAACGTGAGTTAATCATTGGTGACCGTCAAACAGGTAAAACATCCATTGCGATCGATACGATTTTGAACCAAAAAGATCAAGACATGATTTGTATCTATGTTGCGATTGGTCAAAAGAAAACGACGGTTGCAGGTGTAGTTGAAACACTTCGCGCACGCGGAGCTCTAGACTATACAATCGTTGTTTCTGCAAGTGCATCTGACCCAGCACCGATGCAATTCTTAGCTCCATACGCGGGTGTAACAATGGGTGAAGAGTTCATGTACAACGGCAAGCACGTGTTAATCATCTATGATGATCTTTCTAAACAAGCTGCTGCATACCGTGAGCTTTCATTATTGCTACGTCGTCCTCCAGGTCGTGAGGCATTCCCAGGGGATGTATTCTACTTACACTCTCGTTTATTAGAGCGTGCAGCGAAGTTAAATGATGATCTAGGCGGCGGTTCGATTACGGCTCTTCCTTTCATCGAGACACAAGCAGGTGACGTATCTGCTTATATCCCAACAAACGTAATTTCGATCACAGATGGACAGATTTTCTTACAATCTGACTTATTCTATTCTGGTGTTCGTCCAGCCGTTAACGCAGGTCTTTCTGTATCACGTGTTGGTGGTTCAGCACAAATTAAAGCAATGAAAAAAGTTGCGGGTACGCTTCGTCTAGACTTAGCTGCATACCGTGAATTAGAAGCATTTGCTCAATTTGGATCGGATTTAGATAAAGCAACACAAGCGAAGTTAAATCGTGGACAACGTACGGTTGAAGTGTTAAAGCAAGATCTTAACAAACCACAACCGGTTGAGTACCAAGTTACGATTATCTATGCTCTAACAAAAGGCTTCTTAGATGATATTCCAGTTGCAGACGTTCTTCGTTTTGAGTCAGAGCTATTCACATGGTTTGACCATAACAAGAAAGAGATTCTTGAGCACATTCGCACAACTGGTAATCTTCCTGATGAAGATGAGTTCAAAGCTGCGATTAGTGAGTTCAAAAAAGGATTTGTTCCTAGTAACTAATTAGTATTTGTTTCATCTAGGTAGATGTTTCAGTTTTTGCGAAAAGGTGGTGAAAAGAAATGGCTTCAATGCGAGATATAAAAGGACGAATTACTTCAACAAAGAAGACAAAGCAAATTACTAAAGCGATGCAAATGGTATCAGCAGCTAAGCTGAATCGGGCTCAAGCAAACGCTCAATCGTTCCAACCCTATACGGAAAAAATTCGTGAGGTTGTAGCCAGTATTGCGTCTTCTTCAACCGAAGTTTCTCACCCGATGCTAGAAGAGCGTCCGGTAAAGAAAACAGGGTATGTCGTGATCACATCTGACCGTGGGTTAGCTGGTGGTTACAATGCTAGTTTAATTCGTTCCCTTCTCAAAACAATTAATGAGCGTCACAAATCACCTGATGAGTACGGAATTATTGTCATGGGTCGAATCGGACGTGACTTATTTAAAAAGCGCAATCTTCCTATCATTCAAGAAATCACAGGCCTAGCGGATCAGCCAGATTTTAACGATATTAAAAACTTGGCAAGTACGACGGTTGAGATGTTTTCGGATGGCGTGTTTGATGAACTGTACGTGTGGTATAACCACTTTGTAAGTGCATTGACACAGGAAGTGACGGAGTCTAAGCTCTTGCCGTTAACAAACATTACGGAAGGTGCTTCTACTACAGCGTATGAGTACGAGCCGTCTGAGCAAGCCATTTTAGAACGTTTATTGCCACAATATGCAGAAAGCCTTATTTTCGGCGCTTTGCTTGATGCAAAAGCGAGTGAGTTTGGTGCACGTATGACGGCAATGAGCGCTGCAACAGACAATGCAACAGCTCTCATCGATGATTTAACATTGATTTATAACCGAGCACGTCAAGCTGCGATTACGCAAGAAATTACCGAAATCGTCGGCGGGGCTGCCGCTCTCGAATAGAACAACATAGAGATTTCCCTTCTAGGGAGTCTCTCAGGAAACAAGTGAATAGGAGGGACTAAAATGAATAAAGGTCGCATTATTCAGGTAATGGGCCCAGTTGTTGACGTAAAATTCGACAGTGGAACCCTTCCTGAGATCAACAATGCATTAAAAGTTTCGCAAAAAAGCGATAACAATGCTGTTGACGTAAACGTTACTCTTGAAGTTGCCTTGCACCTTGGCGATAACTCAGTTCGTACAGTTGCAATGGATTCAACGGATGGTCTAGTACGTGGAACAGAAGCAGTAGATACAGGCGCACCAATTTCTGTACCTGTTGGTGAAGCTACACTAGGTCGTGTATTCAACGTACTTGGAGAAGCAATCGATCTAAAAGATCAAGTTCCAGCAGACGTGAAACGTGATCCAATTCACCGTGAAGCTCCAAAATTTGAAGAGCTTTCAACAACAACGGAAATCCTTGAAACAGGAATTAAAGTTGTTGACCTTCTTGCACCTTACGTTAAGGGTGGTAAGATCGGTCTATTTGGAGGTGCCGGTGTAGGTAAGACGGTACTAATTCAAGAATTAATTAACAACATCGCTCAAGAGCACGGCGGTATCTCGGTATTTGCTGGTGTAGGTGAGCGTACTCGTGAAGGAAATGACCTTTTCCACGAGATGACAGACTCTGGTGTTATTAAGAAAACGGCAATGGTATTCGGTCAAATGAACGAGCCACCTGGAGCACGTATGCGTGTTGCTCTTTCTGGTTTGACTATGGCTGAGCATTTCCGTGATCGCGATGGACAAGACGTACTTCTTTTCATCGATAACATTTTCCGTTTCACACAAGCAGGTTCAGAGGTATCAGCCCTACTTGGTCGTATGCCATCTGCCGTTGGTTACCAACCAACACTTGCTACAGAAATGGGTCAATTACAAGAGCGTATCACATCAACTAAAGTTGGTTCTGTTACATCGATCCAAGCGATCTATGTACCTGCCGATGACTATACGGATCCAGCTCCGGCGACAACGTTTGCTCACTTAGATGCAACGACGAACCTTGAGCGTAAACTTTCTGAGATGGGTATCTATCCAGCGGTGGATCCACTTGCGTCTACATCACGTGCACTTTCTCCTGAAATCGTAGGAGAAGAGCATTATGAAATAGCTCGTCAAGTTCAAACTACGCTACAAAAATATAGAGAATTACAAGATATCATTGCAATTCTAGGTATGGATGAGCTTTCTGAGGAAGATAAATTGGTTGTTGCACGTGCGCGTCGTATCCAATTCTTCTTATCTCAAAACTTCCACGTTGCTGAGCAGTTCACTGGCCAGCCGGGATCTTATGTACCAGTTAAAGAAACGATCAAAGGCTTCAAAGAAATCCTTTCAGGTCAACATGATGACCTTCCAGAGGATGCGTTCCGTCTAGTTGGTCGTATTGAAGAAGTAGTAGAAAAAGCGAAGCAAATGGCGTAATAGACGTCTTTTAAGGGGAGTGAATCACTCCCTTTAATCAAAATTAAAACCCGGATTGCTATTAAGGAGGGTTTTCAAATGCCGACAATTCAAGTAAGTGTTGTTACTCCTGATGGCAAGGTGTATGACGGAGCTGTGGATATGGTTGTAGTTCGCACGTTAGAAGGCGAGCTCGGTATTTTGCCAAACCACATTCCGTTAGTTGCTCCATTAACAATTGGAGCCGTACGCTTAAATAAAGGCACCACTGTGGAAAAAGTAGCTGTGACTGGTGGATTTGTTGAAGTTCGTCCAGATCAAGTAACGATTTTAGCAGAGGCAGCTGAGTTGCCTTCAGATATTGATGTTGACCGTGCAAAAGAAGCAGAAAGACGTGCGAAGCAGCGCATTGATACAGCGAGATCAGACGAAATTGATTTCCGCCGTGCCGAACTAGCACTTAAACGTGCTGTGAACCGTCTTAACGTTGCAGGTAAATAATTTACAAAAATAAGACACTTTTAGGTGTCTTATTTTTTTATTTCGCTAATATTATAAATGTGGGTTTAACAGTGAAGGAAATTGAATGAAATTGTGCGTTTTTGTTCATATTTTGTTAACTGTATGTATATCGTTTGAAACACTCTCCAACACTGTGGGTTTATTTGGGAAATAAATGAAATATCTCCTGTTTTATTGGATTATTTCCTGGATTGGGTTAATGTAAATAGTGCCTGTAAAAGGGGGAGTTCGTCCTTATTGAATGGTTGCTACGGAGTGTTGCAATGATTTGGCACGCTGCTCACGTCTTATGAGATGCCTTTTTAAAAGGCTGAAGGGAATTATTTAGCGTAGTGAGCAAGAGATGTTTGTCCCGGTGTAGGGGGGAGCTCGTGGCAATGGCTCCGCACGCCGTGCGCCTTAAGGAGAAACCTGATCAAAAGGTTGAAGGGATCTTTTTAGCGCAGTAAGAAAGAGACGTTCGTCCCGAGTGTAGAGGGAAGCTCGTGGCAATGGCTCCGCACGCTGCGCGCCATAAGGAGAAACCCGCTCCTTAAGGCTTAAAAGAAGGCAGCGGCTGCGCACATTGCTTAGTAGTGGGAACCCCGTGGCAATGGCTCCGCACGTCGTACGCCTTTTGAGAAACCCGCTCAAAAGGCTGAAGTGATAACGACGGCTCCGCTCATTGCTTAATACCTAGAAAAAAGGGAAGTTCGTCCTTTTTTCTAGGTATTAAAATAGGTCCGAACAACTAGAAAAATCGAGTGGATTTTTTACAATGAATCAGTTATGATGGAAAATGGGCTGAATTTTGTTATGATGCTTACATGAAAGGAAGCCACACTCGTTTATGATCATGGACAAAGGGAGTAATGATGACGATGTTTGATGGATTAGGACAACAGGCGGTCATACATATTGTCGTCAATGTATTTTTCATTGGCGTTACATGGTGGGCATTACAATCTTTTCGATTTGATCTTTTTGTAAAAGAACCAAAGGGTCCGAAGGCAAAAGTCCTTATGATAATCGTGACGATTGCCATTGCTCAATTGGTTAGTCAGTTTTTCCTTGATTATTTTTACTCATCACAAATGCTACGTTATTTGTTTGAGTAAGCATTTTCATGTTTGACTACAACTTCCATGTATGCTGTGCCTCCTTGTGGAAAAAATGATAGTAATAAACGTTTTCTTGGGGAGGAGAACGAACGTGGATAGAAGTCGTTTTTGCTGTTTGGTTTAACTCTGTCAGATTAAGGGTAAGACATGTTCAGCGGGCAAAAATAGACGTTCTGTCATATCACTATCGAAGCACTGGGTTTCTAAAAATAAAATGAAACCTTAGATCTCTTTGAAACGTTATAAGAATGAGCATTCCGCTCTCAAGGAATTGAAGCGTTGAAAACATTCTGTAGAAGAAGGAGTTCTGAAACGAAGTGCAAAGGTTAAGTGGTAACGGTAGGACTGATATGCATGCTCACTTTACATAAACAACCGTTCTCTGAGGGAATGCAATCAATTCATAACGCTTTATCCAACACCAATGAATAACGTAGAAATAGGTATCTATACCGGTTATGGAACAATTTAACCTGTTTTTGAATGTAATATAGTACGTACTTGGTAATGGTCTACTATTCATTGCGATTACGACTAGGGGTCCTAACTTAGACGAGTCTTCGAGCAACTTTTTGTCACTAACGTAGAGCATTGAGAAAGAATTTCATGCTGAAACGGTATGATGCACTGATTTAATCAGTTTGTCTCCTTTTCCGCGTACATTTTTTAATGGACAGAACATAAAAAAAATTTAAAACTAGGATTGTCCAAGTTGCATGAAGATAATAAGAACAATGATTGGGCGCAAGGACAACGTTGACAATAGTAACGCCTATTATTACGAATGAATATTGATGATAGAGAAGAGACTATAATTTAGACGCGGAGGGGAATACGTTGGAAAAAATTATTGTCCGGGGTGGCAACCAGCTACGCGGCACTGTCAAGGTAGAAGGCGCGAAGAACGCTGTTTTACCTGTTATTGCTGCATCGATCTTAGCAGGCCGCGGCACAAGCCACATATATGATGTGCCAGAATTGGCAGATGTATACACGATGAAGGAAGTATTAAGCAATTTAAATATTGATGTAACATATGAAGACGGAAAATTCGCAGTTAATGCAGAAAAGCCATTGAAGACAGAAGCACCATTTGAATATGTACGTAAGATGAGAGCTTCTTTCCTTGTAATGGGACCTCTTCTTGCGCGTGTCGGAAAAGCAAGAATTGCTCTTCCAGGTGGTTGTGCAATTGGATCTAGACCAATTGACCAACACCTAAAAGGATTCGAAGCAATGGGTGCTACCGTTGAAATCGGAAATGGTTTTATTGAAGCACGCATTGATGGCCGTTTAAAAGGTGCAAAAATTTATCTGGATTTCCCAAGTGTTGGTGCGACAGAAAACATTATGATGGCTGCTGCAATGGCAAAAGGGACGACGATTATTGAAAATGCTGCAGAAGAGCCTGAGATTGTCTGTGTTGCCAATTACTTGAACGCAATGGGCGCAAAAGTTCGTGGTGCCGGAACTGGTGAAATTCGCATTGAAGGTGTAGATGAATTACTTGGTGCAGAGCACACGGTTATTCCAGATCGAATCGAAGCAGGTACGTTCATGGTAGCAGCTGCGATCACAAAAGGAAATGTGTTAGTCGAAGGTGCGGTATCTGAGCATTTACGTCCACTAATTGCAAAAATGGGCGAAATGGGCGTAGAAATCATTGAAGAATCAAATGGACTACGCGTAATCGGACCGGAAAAATTAAAGCCAGTTGACTTTAAAACGATGCCACATCCAGGGTTTCCAACAGATATGCAAGCTCAAATGATGGCCTTGCTTCTAGCGGCACATGGAACAGGTGTGATTACAGAAACAGTATTCGAAAATCGCTTTATGCATGTGGAAGAATTCCGCCGCATGAACTCAAACATTAAAATTGAAGGACGTTCGGCCATCATCACAGGACCAAACAATCTTCAAGGTGCAGAAGTATCTGCAACAGACTTACGTGCAGGCGCTGCCCTTATTATTGCAGGACTTGTTGCCGATGGTGTAACTCGTGTCATGGAGCTTAAGCACATTGACCGCGGTTATGTGAACTTAGCCGGAAAGCTTCAAGCACTTGGAGCAGATGTAGAGCGAGTAGAGGAAGAACTAGAGGAAGAAATTGAAAATCTAGAAGCTCCAGCACCACTGCAAATTAAATCAATATAAATGAAGAAACGGAGATACAAATCAATTTGGTTTGTATCTCTTTTCTGCTTTTAGAGACAATGTCAGAAGCAAGAAGTAAGGTATCTGATAACAGAATAAAAAAAGTGACGACGTCAAAAGCAAGAAGTAAGGTAGTCGAAAGCAGGAAAAAAGAAAATGACGATGTCAAAAGCGAGAAGTAAGGTAGTCGAAAGCAGGAAAAAAGAAAATGACGACGTCAAAAGCGAGAAGTAAGGTAGTCGAAAGCAGGAAAAAAGAAAATGACGACGTCAAAAGCGAGAAGTAAGGTAGTCGAAAGCCGGAAAAAAGAAAATGACGACGTCAAAAGCGAGAAGTAAGGTAGTCGAAAGCAGGAAAAAAGAAAATGACAACGTCAAAAGCGAGAAGTAAGGTAGTCAAAAGCAGGAAAAAAGAAAATGACGACGTCAAAAGCGAGAAGTAAGGTAGTCGAAAGCAGGAAAAAAGGAAATGACGACGTCAAAAGCAAGAAGTAAGGTAGTCGAAAGCCGGAAAAAAGAAAATGACGACGTCAAAAGCGAGAAGTAAGGTAGTCGAGATCAAAAAAACAGAATAATGACAACATCAGAAGCGAGAACTCTGTTAAAAGTAACTTCCCCCTTTTTCCCATAACAACGCACTATATCATCCCACGTGCCCACACAAAATCTCTTATTTTTACATACCCGAGGAAGGGTTCTATTTCCTGCCAAGCCTTCATATACTTTTTTTAGACAGATAAGTAAATGGAGGATCAGACATGAAACGACTTCTCGTTGTAGCCACTATTCTATGCACAGTTGTGCTCATTATTCCAGCCGTACTCGTAGTATTTCTTTCAGATCCTGCCGAAAGTACCACCACGGTAACAAGGACGATTACGTTAGAAGAAGCAGAAGAGCAATTTTCGTATGTTCCGGAAGAGGATGTAGCCGTAACGGTATTTAGGACAGAACAAGAACAGTTAGAGGAAACCCCTTTAGAGAGGTATGTGATGGGGGTAGTTGCTTCTGAGATGCATGCTAATTTTGAGATGGAAGCTTTAAAAGCTCAAGCGTTAACCGCGCGTACTTATATGGTTAAACATATTTTGCAGCCTCGATCGGAGAAGCTTCCGGAAGGGGCGATGGTGACGGATACTACCACTCACCAAGTATACAAAAATGAAGAAGAATTGAGAGAGTTATGGGGATCCGATTATGAGCAAAATATGGCTCGTATTCAAGAAGCGGTGCTATCAACGCAAGGCCAAGTGTTAACATATGAAGGAGAGCCGATAGACGCACTGTTTTTCTCGACGAGCAATGGATATACGGAGAATTCTGAGGATTATTGGGGCGATAAAATCCCTTATTTACGAAGTGTTGAAAGTCCATGGGATCAAGTTTCGCCAAGATTTACGTCAGAAAAACAAGTTTCCGTAGCTGAATTCCAAGAAAAACTCAAAGTCACGTTACCAGACGATGGCTCTGTTGGGACGATTGCAGAACGCACAGAAGGTGGTCGTGTCGCTAGAGTTGTCATTAATGGGACTGAATTAAGTGGTCGCGATGTGCGAGATAAACTTGGGTTAGATTCATCTGACTTTCAGTGGCAACGCCAAGGCGATCAAATAGCGATTCAAACAAGAGGTTGGGGCCATGGGGTTGGCATGAGTCAGTTTGGTGCGGACGGTATGGCGAAAGAAGGCAGAAATTACACTGATATTATTCACCATTATTATCAGGGGGTTGAGATCGAATCGGTCGAGCCATTTGTATCAGAAATGCTAGCAAAAGCAGAATAGAGAGGAACAACAGGCCTTTACTAGATAAGGGGCCTGTTTTTTTTAGCACCTCTCCAATCGATAACTAGTGTTTTCGTACGATTTTACGAGTCTTCCTCAAGTTTTGATCAAGTAAATAACATCAAGATAGGAGGAAGGCTTCATCACACCAGACCTTGCTATCATGCGGTTCAATGGCATTTTCAAACATTCATGCATAAAAGAAACCCATTTGTCGAAAACTAATTTAAAAAAAGTTTTTACGTGATGTATACATTTCTAGCAATCTGATCAGAATGATTGCTGAGGTGATGGAAAATGAGAGAAGAAGAAAACAATCGCTCTTCTAAATCTGAAGAAAACAAATTAAATGCAAAAAGTTTATTACGTAAGCGCTGGGTATTGCCTGCTGTGTACCTAGTAGCAGCAGCTGGTGTGTTGAGTGCCGTCTTTGTTATGCAAGGTGGAGACGAGTCTGCAGCACCAGAAGAAGGTGTAGAAGTAACCGATCCAAACTTTACGGGCGACATGAACCCATACGGGGAAGATGCAGTAGCAGTTACCGCTTCATCTGAAGTAATTAAAATGCCTGTAGTAGATGAAGAAGAAGTAACAGTTGTTGGCTATTTCTATGATGTAAATGGTTCACCAGAAGAACAGCAAGAAGCTCTTGTATACTACAATAATACGTATTTCCCGAATAAAGGAATGGATTTCGCTCACGTTGATGGTGAAAGCTTTGATGCAGCAGCAGCTCTAAGTGGTACGGTTGTAAAAGCCGAAAAAGACTCTTTGCTTGGTTATGTTGTTGAAATCTCACATGAAGATGGAGTTGTGACACATTATCATAGTTTAGAATCTGTTGAAGTTGAAGAAGGTGCAACTGTTGAGCAAGGTGATATCCTTGGCCGCGCTGGACGCAACAGCTATAATGCTGATGCTGGCATTCACGTACACTTTGAAATTCGCTATGATGGAGTTGCTGTGAATCCGAATGATGTGTTCCAACAACCAATTGATTCTGTAAGAGACATTGCAGATGAGCAAGAGAAAGAAGAACCAAAGGAAGAACCAAAAGAAGAAGAACAGCCAGCTGAAGAAGAAGATGGCAAAGAAGATGGAACGTCAGATGAAGAAGAAGTCACACCTGAAGAGAACAATGACGAAGGTGAAGACCAAGAAGAACAAAGTGAGTTAGGTTAATACACAAAACACAAAGCTGACATGAGAATTCATTGTGTCAGTTTTGTGTTTTTTTGTCGTACGGAAAATGTTGACATTAATCTGAAATTTTGAAATAATGTGATATAGAACAGCGAGTTACCTCACCATTTCCACTAAAACAGGAAATCTTTTTTTTGGACAGAATGATAACGCTTACAAAACAAGCATTGGAGGGATCTAAATTGATTTATGTCTTTCTACTTATTTTATTGTTATCGATTATCTTCACATTTCGTTTGAAAAAGCCTCTGTTATTATCAATTCCATTTGTCTCTATCTTTTTGTATATGATGGTTCAAATCGCCATGGTGCCACTTGGATTTTTTGAAACAATAAGATTTATTATGGGGTTGAGGTAGATGAAGAGGAAAAAGAAGAGCCATCTACGTCTAATACAGACCGACTATTCAGTATGTTCGCAGTGTAAACATGGAGAACTTGAAATAATGCCAAATTCAAGGTATGTCATTTTTCTTAGTGTTCTGCCCTGGCTCTTAGCACTCATACTAGTCCTGACGGTTCACCCAATCTTTTTCATTTTTATTCCGATTGTAACGTTTATTAACATACAAGTTTCCAAAAAACAAAAACCTCTTAGACGTTGCAAGTCATGCCATAAAATCCAGCGCCATCTTCGTGTTATTTAGATGGGTTAGTTTAAAAAGGGGGGATGAATTTAGTTGTAGTTGGTCGCGATCGTTTCAAAGCAATCATTAGAGGAGGAATGAGTTGTGAAGAAAATTGATAAAAAAGTGGCAGATGCGTACTTTTATGCTCGTACTTGGCTCGTTGTGATTTGTTTATTCATTGGTGGTCTCGTTTCGTTTGGTGTCGTTGCCTTTGCAGAGAGCTTTGCGTCCTTTACAATTTTAGGAATGCCTGCTCACTATTACATGGGTGCTCAAGGCGCGGTTGTTACATTTGTTATACTGCTTTTTGGAAACGCTATCATAAGTGATAAAATTGATAAAAAGTTTGGCATTGATGAAGAACACAATACGCGAGTAAGCTCTGGTAAAGTATTAGATCACTAAAAGACACGTCGAAATAAAAACACACAATGAACCTTTTGAGGGGGAAAAGATAAATGGATCAACAGACAATTGTGTCGTTACTACTTATTTTAGCTACGTTCGGACTTTACATCGGGATATCCGTATACAACAGGGCAAAAGCAACATCTGACTTTTATGTAGCGAGTCGCGGGGTTCCACCATTCTGGAATGGGATGGCGATAGGTGGAGACTGGATGAGTGCAGCTTCATTCATTGGTATGGCTGGTACAGTCATGATTCTTGGGTATGATGGTTTGGCCTATATTATGGGTTGGACTGGTGGGTACTTATTCCTTACTTTCTTACTAGCACCTCAGCTTCGAAAATATGGTCGTTATACGGTTCCTGAATTTATCGGTGACCGCTTTGATAGTAATGCTGCTCGCCTAATCGCTGCCATTGCAACGATCATCATTAGTTTTACATACATTATCGGTCAGCTTGCTGGTTCGGGGGTTGTTATTGGCCGAATCCTGAACATTCCGGCGATGTATGGGACGATGATCGGGGTCGTTGTTATTGCGATTTACGCGACACTTGGCGGAATGAAGGGGATTACGTGGACACAGGTTGCACAATACATGATCCTCATTATTGCCTATATCATTCCAATTGTCTTTATGTCCTTACAAGTTACAAGCAATCCATTGCCGTGGTTAACGTATGGAAACATCGTATCACAGCTTGGTGAGTTAGATCGTGAGCTTGGATTATCAGAATACTTTGCTCCATTTGCTAATAGTGATAAGTCACAATTTATCGCCCTTATGTTTACATTAATGGTTGGTACAGCGGCGCTTCCTCACGTTATCGTTCGTTTCTATACGGTTACAACGATGAAAGCAGCTCGTTGGAGTGGAGCTTGGGCTCTTGTTTTTATTGCCATTTTATACTTATCAGCTCCTGCTTATGCAGCATTCTCTCGTTTCATCTTAATGACGCGTGTGGCGGGTCAGCCGCTTGATCAATTGCCGGCTTGGACCGATACGTGGGTCAATACAGGATTGTTACAGCTTGCCGATACAAATGGCGACGGAATTTTACAATGGTCTGAAATTGTCATCTCAAACGACATTGTCGTAATGGCAACGCCAGAGATTGCGAACCTCGGTGTGTTTGTTATCGGATTGGTTGCAGCTGGAGCAATGGCAGCGGCATTATCAACAGCTGGTGGATTGTTAATCACGATTTCCTCATCGTTTGCTCATGATATTTACTACCGCTTATTAAAACCGGATGCAAGTGATAAAAAACGTTTAGCAGCAGGACGTTGGGCAATTGTGTTAGCCACTATTGTAGCTGGAATTGTCGCACTAAATCCTCCTGGTGTTATTACGCAAATTGTTGCTTGGGCGTTTGGTCTTGCGGGTGGAACGTTCTTCCCAGTCCTCCTTCTAGGTGTATGGTGGAAGCGTTGTAACAAGCAAGGTGCCATTGCTGGGATGTTAACAGGGTTAACCGTAACGCTAACGTACATTTTCTTAGCACGCTCAGGAATTACTCTATTTGGTATTCAAGATACAGGTGCTGGTTTAATCGGGGTTCCGATTAACTTACTTGTGACGATTTTAGTTTCGAAAATGACGGCTGCACCATCGCAAAAACTTCAAGATGAAGTCGTTGACCTCCGTTACCCTGAACAAATGACATACCGTGATGGAGAGGTTTGGATGGATGAGGGAGTTGGAAAATAACGTCCGCACCCAAATTCGCACGCACCCAATTTTCAAAGGACTTAGTGATGCTGAGTTTGATGAATGCTTGGGTGCTTGCGCCTTAAAATCATACAGAAAAGCCGAGAAGGTGCTTTACCGAAAGGCACCAAGAGAAGGACTTCTGCTTATCCTAAAGGGGATAGCAGAAGTTTTTGTTGCAGTTGGCGACCGTCATGAGCAGCACCCCCAGAAGGAGGTCCTGGAGGTGTTGCAAAAGGACGATATGATCGGCTTTTCGAGTTTAGCAGATTTCTTAGGAGGGAAAACAGAGGATCCTGAACGCTATGAAGTGGAAGTGAGTGCTGTTGAGGACTCTGTTTGCCTACACATCCCATATACCGTTGTAAAAGCACGTTGGGACGATCCGGTTGTGCGTGATTTTGTCTTACAGCAAGCGACGATACGGTTACGTGATATTTATGGATCATTCGCTGAACAAGTGCGTCTGGCAAACAAATGGGGAGAAAGTGAGCCGTTTATTCGACGCATTCATGATGTGATGAGTGAGCCGGTTGTGGTGGCGGATATGGATGATGACATTCAAGATATTGCAGAAAAAATGGTCCAGCACTCAACAAGCTCCGTCGTTGTGTTAAATGATAGTGACCAGTTAATTGGGATTATTACCGAAAAAGATCTTGTTCAACGGGTCGTAGCTCGTGGTCTTGGTGCGGGAACGGTCGCTCATGAGATCATGACGCGGCACCCGTACATTATTGCCCGTGATGCGTATTATTACGAAGCAATGTCGAGTTTTCTTATGAATGGGGTTAAGCATTTGCCCGTAATGGAGCGAGGGCGCGTAGTCGGGATGGTAACATTGTCTGATTTATTACGAAAGAAAAATCGTGGAACGCTGGAGCTTTTGCAGACGGTGGAACAGTCAACAGTGGAGACGATTCATGAGTTGAAACCAGCTATGTACGATGTGCTCGGTAATTTGATTCAAGACGGAATCCCGACTGTGCACACGCTTGAAGTGATGACGAAATTGTACGACCGTTTAGTTAGACATGGGATCGAGCTTGCAATTGCTGAAGTAGGGGAGGCGCCAGTTCCATTTGCGTGGTATATGATGGGCAGCGGCGGGCGTAAGGAGCAGTTTATGTTAACCGATCAAGATCATTTTCTTGTGTATGAAGGTGGGGACGAGGCAGGTATAGAGCGGGAAGTGGTTGATGAGTATTTTGAAAAATTAGGAGAAGCGATTGTTCGTTGCTTAGAAGCAGCAGGCTATAAGCGCTGCAAAGGCTTGATGATGGCAAGTGAAGCTCAGTGGCGGGGGACGCTTGATGGTTGGATGGAGCGTCTGCGCAGCTGGGGATTACGTGCAACGAATGAGAATGTTCTGTTGGCACATAATTTTTTGGCGTTTCGATTTGTGTATGGAAATGAGGTGCTTCACGACCAATTTGTAGCTGGGGTAAAAGATCAGCTTGAGAAATCACGTATTTTCCTGTACCGAATGGCTGAGCTTGAGAAAGAGCAATCAGTACCAACCTTTGATCATCCAATCCGTGCCTTGTTTCGGATGAAGCGGGAGTCGGTTGATTTGAAGAAGCAAGCTCTGTTTCCGTTTCATCACTGTTTGCAGCTACTGTGCGCTCGAAAAGGAATGGTCGGAGGCGGAAGTCCGCTAGAGCAGATTGAGGAGCTAGTCAAGTTGAACGTCTTATCGGAAACAACGGCAGATGAACTACGCTTTGCCTACGATAGTATTTTACGCATCCGTGTCGACCGCGGCTGGGAAGCGTATAGAAAGGGGCAAGAAAGCAGCAGTTTGGTGGATTTCACCCATTTACGAACGAAAGATAAAGAAGAACTTTTGTTAGCGATGAAGACGATTAAAGCATTGCAACATCAAGCGGTAGCGATGAATTGAGTCGAGTTTGGGGTCAGACCCCTCGGTGGTACGGTGATACGGTAAACAGGTAAAGAGTACCCGTTTTTCAGTTGGTTAGATAGGTAGTTTTGGTTCTTTTTTTAACTAGATTGAATGCTCTTTCTTCTATAATATAGTCTACTTTGACAATCTATCAAAATAGCATTTGTTAGCAGTCGACGCTGAACTTGTTCGTTAGGATGCAAATAGGCAGTTCGCGTGATATTGCTAGATTTTGGAACAAGTTAGGGGTCAGACCCCTCTTTACTCTACTAAAGCGGGGTCTGACCCCGCTATGATTTCCGCTATTTCAAAAGGAGGTGAGGAGATGCTTTGGAGGAGGCCGACTCTTACTAGCGTTGCAACGAATCATGAAACGCCGCTGAATACGCCGATTTCGGATTTGTCTTTTACGGTTTTCGACACAGAGACGACAGGATTTGCGGTGGGGGCTCATGATCGAATGATTGAAATTGGAGCGGTGCATGTTAGGAGCAACCATGTTCAGGAAGCAGAAACGTTTCAAATGCACGTAAACCCACAGAGAACGATTCCGCCAGAGATAACGGACTTAACCGGTATTTCCTTGGAAACAGTTGAGCATGCGCCAGACTCCCTTGAAGCCATTAAAACCTTTCTTGATTTTACGAAAAAAGCAAACAGCACAATTTGGGTCGGTCATTATGTAAGTTTTGATTTGCTTGTTATTAAGAAGGAATTGCAACGACATCAACATCGAATTGAAATGCCTACGACGATCGATACGCTTGATCTGATTGGCTATTTGAGCCCGTCTCGCCATATGCATGATCTAGAAACGTACGCGAGTCAATTTGGCACGAGAATATACAATCGCCATGAAGCTTTAGGTGATGCATTAACAACGGCACATCTTTTTTGCGAACTTTTATACCATATCGAAAATCGTGGGAAACGTACTTTTGCCGAGCTTTTAGAGATTAGTGATATGTCCAAAAGGAATATACAATTCTGAAAAGTCAAGCATGTCCTTACAAGAATGTGGTATATCTGTGTACGCCCCCTAATAAACTGTACCAATCACCAACACAGAATTAGGAGGCGAGTCGTGTGCACGATTACATCAAAGAGCGAACTATCAAGATTGGCAGGTATGTTGTTGAGACAAAGAAAACGGTGAGAACAATAGCCAAGGAATTCGGAGTCTCAAAAAGTACCGTACACAAAGACCTCACCGAAAGATTGCCAGAAATCAATCCAGAGCTTGCAAATGAAGTGAAGGAAATTCTGGAGTATCACAAATCCATCCGTCACCTGCGCGGAGGGGAAGCAACAAAAGTAAAGTACCGTAAAAGCGACGATTCGACAGATGCCATTGTCAAAGCACCAAATTAATTGTCAAATCATGTAACTTTTTTTGAAAAAAGAGAACCCTGTTAGAACATTCTGTGATAAAATATAAAATTAGGTAAATCGTAATAACTGATACGATAGATGTTCGGAAAACAGGGAGGAAAAAGAATCATGTTTGGTCGTGATATTGGAATTGATCTAGGTACTGCAAATGTCCTTATTTATGTAAAAGGTAGTGGAATTGTCCTAAATGAACCGTCTGTCGTTGCGGTTGAAACTACAACCAATCGAGTGCTTGCGGTAGGGGAGGAAGCGTTCCGCATGGTCGGGCGTACACCAGGAAATATTGTTGCCCTACGTCCTATGAAAGACGGTGTCATTGCAAATTTTGAAATGACTGAATCAATGCTCAAACATTTCTTAGGCAAGATCAACGTCAAAAGTCTTTTCTCAAAGCCTAGAATTCTAATATGTTGTCCGACGAATATTACATCCGTTGAGCAAAAAGCGATTCGAGAAGCAGCAGAGAAAAGCGGTGGAAAAAATGTTTATTTGGAAGAAGAGCCAAAAGTTGCCGCAATTGGTGCAGGTATGGATATTTTCCAGCCAAGCGGGAACATGGTGGTAGATATAGGCGGTGGAACAACCGATGTTGCTGTCCTTTCGATGGGTGATATCGTCACCGCCTCTTCCATGAAAGTAGCTGGAGATCGCTTTGATTCAGATATTCTTGCATACATAAAGAAGAGGTATAAACTTCTTATTGGAGAGCGCACAGCGGAAAACATTAAAGTACAAGTTGCAACAGTATTTCCAGGTGCACGACAGGAAGAAATTGACATACGCGGACGTGATATGGTAAGTGGACTTCCAAGGACAATTACGGTACACTCAAAAGAGATAGAAGAAGCTCTAATGGAGTCTGTTTCCTACATAGTACAAGCTTCTAAGCAAGTATTAGAACAAACACCTCCTGAACTTTCAGCTGATATAATTGATCGCGGCGTCATCTTAACAGGTGGAGGCGCGCTGCTGCACGGCATTGATCAATTACTTGCAGAAGAACTTAAAGTTCCTGTTTTAGTAGCAGAAGAGCCAATGCACTGTGTTGCAAAAGGAACAGGTATTATTTTAGAAAACCTAGACCGCATGTCTAGTAAAAAAGTACGTATTTAATGATTGATTTCTATAGAGAGATTTACTAGGAGGAACGAGCATGCTTCGTGGAATGTACGGCGCTGCAGCAGGAATGATTGCACAGCAACAACGCCAAGAAATGTTGACCAATAACTTAGCCAATGCGAATACACCAGGTTTCAAAGCCGAACAAGCGTCTTTGAGAGCTTTTCCAAATATGCTAATTCAGGCAATGAACACAAAAGGGACACCAGGACCACAACAGACCATTGGTGAGTTAACAACAGGTGTGTACTTACAAGAACGCATGCCGAATTTCCGTCAAGGTGACCTAATGGAAACAGGCAATAACACCGATCTAGCCTTGTTACAAGGGGTTATGCCAGAGACTGAAACAGGTAGACCAGGCGCTCTTTTTTATGCGATTCAAAATGAAAATGGAGACGTTCGTTATTCTCGAAATGGGAATGTAACGATTGATGGAGCTGGTTTTCTTACGACTCCAGCAGGTCATTACATGTTAGGAACGAATGGACAACCTATTCAAGTTGGAAACGAAGAATTCCGCGTGGATGAACAAGGTTTTGTCTTTTCGCAGGCAGGTGCTGCACTTGGTCAGTTGAATGTTGTGTATGCAGAAGACCCAATGCAACTCGTCAAAGAAGGAAATGGATTGCTTCGCTTTGAAGGTGAAGGAGATTTGCCTACGGCGATTGGAAATGCAGCAATCTCATATCAACTGCAGCAAGGCTTTTTGGAACGTTCGAATGTGGACTCACAGCAAACGATGACAGAAATGATGAGTGCCTATCGATCATTTGAAGCGAATCAGCGAATCCTGCAAGCCTATGATCAAAGCTTAGATAAAGCCGTTAATGAAATTGGGAAAATTGGCTAAAGTATAGGGGAGGCGTATGTTGAACGAGGCATACGTCTCACAGTTAGTTACTGTTTGAACACGTAATATATGAAAACGAGGGATGAAGATGAATACAGCAATGATTGCTGCTTCTGTCACACTGGGACAAGTTCAAAAAAGGCTTGATACGATTTCAAATAACATCGCAAATGTCAATACAACAGGATACAAACGTCGTGAATCAACTTTTTCAGATTTGCTGTTTCAACAAGTGAATAACCAGTCGCATGCTCAGTATGAAGCTGGACGTCTCACCCCAGATGGCTTACGTGTTGGAACAGGAGCTAAAATTGGACAAACAGCGATCCGTACGGAAGTCGGTTCACTCATACAAACAGAGCGTGAATTAGATTTTGCCTTAACAGGAAAAAATCATTTCTTCCGTATTCAAACGATGGAAAATGGTGCTCCTGTTGAACGATTAACAAGAGACGGTGCTTTTTATCTAACCGAAAACCCAACTAACGCGGCAGTGCTGTCCGTTGTCACATCAACTGGGGATGCAGTCTTAAATCAAGCGGGAAATCCAATCAACATCCCACGAAACTTTGAATCTATTAGCCTTTCTGATGCAGGGCAAATTGTTGTCACGCTACAAGATGGAACCGTTCAAAATGCCGGAGCACTTGGATTAACAAATGTCTTGAAGCCACAGCTTCTTGATTCGGTTGGCGGAAACTTATACCGTTTTCCTGCCCTTCAAGCGTTAGGATTAGCTGTCGGGGATGTGAGAGAAGACTTTGCAGCGAACGGACAAAGCGTAAGCCAAGGGTTTCTTGAAGGATCCAATGTCGATTTAGGAAAAGAAATGAATGAATTAATTGAAACACAGCGTCTTTATCAATTCAACGCGCGCTCGATTTCTATGGCAGATGAAATGTCTGGTTTAATTAACGGACTCCGTAGATAATATAGATAGACGCAACAACGTCAGAGCTGAACAGATTTGAGGAGAATACGATGACTGATAATCGATCTAACGATAATAGCCGAAAAACTGAATTAGATGTTCCTGAGGAGAAGGAAGTGGACCTCCAAGATTTAGATTCCGAACAAGAAGAGGGTCCGTTAAAAGCAGACGAAGATGATATCTCTGTAGAAGAGGAAGCTGCCATTCAGTCAACGGAAGACGAATTAGTGGAAGAAGTGGCAGAACTAAACGCACTTGACGAATCGTCGGAAGAGGCTATGCGATCAGGAGAAGAAAATGATCAATTCGTAGAAGAGGAAACGGTCGTAACGGAACATGAACAGCTTGTGGATTCAGAAGCGGCTGCCCTTCAAGCGAAGGAAAAAGAAGCAGAGAGCAGGGAGTCGCGTCAGAAGAAAGGCCTTAAAAAAGAGCGGTTGCGCCTTATCCCTATTTGGCTCCGTCTTGTTCTGGCGATTCTTTTAATAGGTGGAAGTTTAATTTTAGGAATCATTGTCGGGTATAGTGTCATCGGTGGGGGGGACCCTGGTGAAGCCACTCATCCTGACACATGGTACCATATTATTGATATGATTCGAGGACGATAAGCGTCCTCGAATTTTTTTGTGGGTTGTTTTTCTTCGTGTAGTGGCTAGTATGATATAATTGGATCAACATACATATTGGAAGGATTGATGTTACATGTTAACGATTGAAGAAATTAAAGAGATTATTCCGCACCGCTATCCATTTTTATTAATTGACCGTATTTTAGAAGTAGAAGAAGGAAAAAAAGCAATTGGATTAAAAAATGTAACAGCGAATGAAGAATTTTTTAACGGACATTTTCCAGATTATCCTGTAATGCCAGGTGTGTTAATTGTGGAAGCGCTCGCTCAAGTAGGAGCAGTCGCTATTTTAAAACCAGAAGCAAACCGAGGAAAGCTCGCATTTTTTGCTGGGATTGATAACTGCCGTTTCAAAAAACAAGTGAAACCAGGTGATCAACTTCGTCTTGAAGTAGAAATTGTTCGCTTGAAAGGCCCAATTGGAAAAGGACATGCTATTGCAACGGTAGACGGAGAAGTGGCATGTGAGACTGATATTATGTTTGCAATCAAATAAAAACGGGTATAGCCAGATAAAGGACTTTTTTACTAGGGAGAGAGGCACGAGGGATGAACGCTGCAATCGAACGTTTTTCAAAAGATCAAAAAAATATTGAAATATTATTTAACCATATGAATGATGGATTGATGATTACAAATAACAAGCGTGAAATTGTCGTCGTTAACCCTGCATTTGAACGAATGACAGGATATTCCCTTAATGAGTCTGTAGGAAAAAATCCTAGTTTCCTTCAATCTGGAAAAACCCCTCGAAGCACCTACATAGAAATGTGGGATGATATCGAAAAAAAGGGTTCGTGGACAGGAGAATTGCTGAATAAACGTAAAGATGGTGAGATTTTTTGGTCTTTCATAACCGTGACTGAAATTAAGCAGCCTCTTGATGAAGATACGTATTTTATTGGGATTATGCGTGATATGACGAGCCGCAAAAAGCAAGAGGAATTAATGGAGCATTTGGCTTATCACGATAGTATGACTCAACTACCAAATCGAATTTATTTTAAAAAATCGTTGGAAACGGCTATTGCAGAAGTTGGACCTTCTGAAAAAATAGCCGTTCTCTTTCTAGATTTAGATCGTTTCAAAAAAATTAATGACTCGTTTGGACACCAAGAAGGCGATAAAGTTTTAATTGAATTATCCAATCGGTTGAAAAAGGTAATTGGTCAAAAAGGTCTCATCAGTCGGTTTGCGGGGGATGAGTTTACCATTTATATTCCGTACTCGGATGAAGTATGTTTAGAATCGCTTATAGATGAGATTTTTGAAACCATTCATGTCCCTTTTTTAGTAAGTGATCAAGTTTTTTATTTAACGCTGAGTATTGGTATTAGTAAATTTCCTGAACACGGGTCTAATGTTGATATGCTTTTAAAAAATGCCGATTCGGCGATGTATCGAACGAAAGACGAAGGCCGCAACAATTACCGGTTTTATAAAGAGGAAATGAATGAAAAGACAGCCGATGACCTTTCACTTGAAGCTGCTTTAAGAGACGCGCTTCAAAACGGGGAGCTAGAAGTGTATTATCAAGTTCAAGTAGATTTGGAACACAGGAAGCCTTTTGGTGTAGAGGCGCTAGTACGCTGGAATCATCCTACAACGGGGGTTATGCCACCCATTTCTTTTTTACCACTAGCGGAAGAAATGGGGATGCTTGCTGATATCGATGAGTGGGTACTGAGAAAAGCAGTTAAGCAAGGAAGCCTTTGGCATAATCAAGGGTTTACCGACCTAAAAGTATCAGTGAACATATCCAAACCATTTTTCCAGGTAGTGAATTTCACAGCGATTGTGAAAGAGGTTTTAGCAGAATCGGCCATGAAACCGAGTTTGTTGTGTTTAGAAGTGACAGAAAACATGGCTATCTTGCAATTGCAGGAAATTCAAGAAAAGTTATTAGCCTTAAAGGAACTTGGCGTGAACGTTTCATTAGATGACTTTGGGACAGGCTATTCGTCATTAAGCCAACTCAACTTCTTCCCGATTGATACACTGAAAATTGATCAATCCTTCGTGAGAGGAAAATCAACAAAAGAAAAGAAAGCCATTATTAAATTAATTATCGCAATGGCGCAAAGTCTTAATGTGTCCGTCATTTGCGAAGGTGTCGAAACTGAAGAGCAAATCGAACTCATTAAAAACAAAGGCTGTACGTATGCACAAGGCTATTTCTTCAGCAAACCCGTTCCCCCGAACGAATGCGAAGCCATTATGCATGAATTAAACCGTAAATAAAGAGCAAACTAAACAGAGCCTATCTTACTAGATAGGCTCTATTTTGCTGTATGGTGGTGAAGTGGTGCAGAGGGGTCTGACCCCTTTGTGGGAAAAGATGTGATAAAATGAGAAGCTTGTTAGACATTTCCAAAAAACTACGCAACTCATAGACGACCATGAATAATCTTGCTAAGATACACAAAGACTAACAGCAAGCCAAAGATATATCTGCTAGTCATATAAATAAATTTGGGGGTAATGAACAATGAAGAAATTTGTAATGACAACTGCAGCAGCGGTATTATCAGTAGGACTACTTGCAGCATGTGGAGCACCTGCAGAAGAAGAGCCAATGTTAGACGATCCAGCTGTTGAAGAGCCAGCTGTAGAAGATCCAGCTATGGATGAGCCAATTGACGAAGAGCCAGCACTAGATGACGAAGAGTTCGAAACAGACGAAGAAATCGATGTTGATCTAGATGATGAAGATGCTGGTGACGAGTTTGCTGATGAGGAAGAAGAAGACGAAGAAGCAACTAACTAATCACATATATACAGGGCCTATCGCTTTCGAGCGGTAGGTTTTTTTTGTTGGGTGTGGTGGGGCCAGATGGTTGGGGGTAGATGGTTGGGGGTCAGACCCCTCGGTGGTGCTGTAATGCGTTGAAGAGGTTACGGAGGGTCTGACCGCTAGTTATGAGCACTATTGCTTTGCTTGTAGCCAGCGGATATGTTCTTGCATGACGTAGTTTCGGTAATTTTCCTTCGGTGAATCTTGAAAATATTGAAGGATCGTTTCGGTTGTGACATTTTTTCTCGGTTTGGTTGATACAAATGAAAGGTAGGAACTCCAAGGATATTCTTCGGGGAGTGAAACCATGTAGGCTCGTACAGGATTTAAGTGAATGTAGCGACTTAGAGCGATAAGGGGGTAGGTTCCAAGGACAGGTTCGGCATGATAGCGACCTTGATAAAGATGTCCTGTAACATTGTACTTGCGGTTGAAATACATAGCATAACAAGAGTTAAGGCGTTTCATGAAGATTTGAGGATGCGTTGTAATGGTTTCTAGTAGCAGATGGACATGATTGGTCATGAGGCAGTATGAGTGGAGATAAAAGGGGTATTTTTGTTGCGTTTCCTCTAACATAGAAAGATACATGCGGTAATCGCCTTGATCTAAGAAGATATTAGACTTTCGGTTTCCCCTAGTCGTAATGTGAAATGAATCACCCGGATGCCATGAGCGTTTCTTTCGAGGCACATAAATCACCTCCTTTGCAAGAAGATTAATATTCTATATTCGGCTTGGGAATGTCATTTCCTGCTTTAACGTAAAAAGAAATGGGGTGGTATTCGGGGGTTGGAGGGATGGGGGTCAGACCCCTCTTTATGAAAGTGTTGCGGTGAAGAGCTAAAGAAGGGTCTGACCCTCAATGACCGCCAATGCCCCTCAAGCAAATTACTACATTATTAGTTTAATATGTGTATAATGTTTGTATAATGGTTTTATAAATGATCGGGGGAACTTGTATGATTTCATGGCTTATTCGAAAGAGGAAAATTACGATTTTATTTTTTATCATGTTTATGTTAGTGGGGGTCCTAAGCTTTTTGCAGTTGCCCCAGCGAGAAATCCCAGAGACGAGTCCTGCTGTTGCGCAAGTGACGACCGTTTACCCTGGAGCCTCGGCTGAGTTAGTCGAGCAAAATGTCACGAATCTGATTGAGGAGGCGCTTGAACCGATTCAAGAAATTTCCTCGCTTATCTCCATTTCCAATCCTGCTATTTCGATTGTTACGATACAGCTTGAGAGTGGCGTTGATGCAGATCGTTTGTGGAATGAAGTAAGACAGCAGTTAACGAATGCAGCTAGTGAGTTCCCAGATGATGTTTATACTCCGAATCTAAATAGCAATCTCAGCATTCAAGGTTTGGCTACGTATCAGCTTACATTTGATGAGGAAACCAATGTATCTGCTGTGAACGAGCTTCTAGATCGCTGGAGTAAACGATTAGTTCAACTTGAAGATATTGTTTCTATTAGTGCTCAAGGAACGCTTGATAAAGAGATCCTGTTAGAAATTGATTATGAAGCGATGCAAGAAGCTGAAATGACGACAAACCAACTTATTGGAGCGTTAAACGGAGAACTGAGTACGTTGCCTCCCGGTGAGTGGAGAACAAATGACTATCATTACCAAGTGGAGCTTGCCACCTATGACTCTCCTTCCGATCTTGAGACACTTGCAATTGGGTTTTCTCAAGAGAGTGGAGTGATTCGACTTGGAGATGTTGCTTTTATAAATGAAGGATTTAAAGCACCAACAGAAAAGGTGTATTTTAACGGGGAAGAAGCGATTTCCCTGACGTTTTATTTAAAAGAAGGAGCAAGTGTGACTAGAGCTCAGTCGGAGTTAAATCAATTTGTTGGTGAGATGGAGGAGGAATTACCACCGGGAGTGGAAATGACCCTTCTTTATTCGCAAGCCGATTTAGTAGAAGAGCTATTTAAAGATTTGGCAGTTGCTTTTGCGATTGCTGTTGTATCGGTTCTTTTGGTTTGTTCACTCGGGCTGAATGTATCTACAGCACTAAGTGTGGCGCTTGCCATCCCCGTTTCCCTTAGTCTCGGGGCAATCGTATATCCGTTCATCGGAATTGATTTAAACCTCATTTCCTTAATTGCGATTATTATTGCTCTTGGGATATTGGTTGATGATGGAATTGTTGTAAACGAAAATATTGAGCGGCGTTTGCAGTTAGGTGATCAACCACTTGAGGCGGCAATCAATGGAACAAAAGAGGTTGCGACCTCCGTTGTTACCTCAACGTTGACGGTTGTGTTTACATTCTTGCCATTGCTATTGTTACCGGGTGAGGCAGGGGGATTTATTCGCCCGCTACCTGTTGTTTTAATTGCAACGATGATCGCTTCTACATTTGTAGCACTCTTTTTAATCCCGACGTTCCGCTCTATGCAGGGGAACAAAAAAGTGACAAACCGAGAACGCAAACCTGCTGGATTTTTAGGAAAGGCGTTTGATCGTGCATCAAAGATATACAGTGAAAAACTAGTTCGGCCGATTACGAAACGACCATTGGTAACAGTGATTGTCGGTTTCTTAATGGGGACAGCTGCCTATGGATTAATTCCGTTTATCCCATTGGAATTTTTCCCTGATACAGACCGTGAAGAAGTATTTGTTGAGATGAAGCTGCCAGAAGGAACGGCCCTAGCTGAGACAGAGCGGCAAGCAGAGGAAGTGGAAGAATGGTTAGAGGGTATTGAATATGTTGAGTCTGTTACTTCCTACATTGGCACGAACATCCCACGTTTGTTTGGACCTAGTGGTGGTGGAGTGGCTGGGGACCACGTTGCAAATTTCTTCGTTTTAATCAACAAGGATAAACTAACCACTCGCGAAGCAACGGATATTTGGAATGAAAAGCTACCAGAGTTGTTTCCAGATAAAACATTCACCGCTTCGATGATTGAATCTGGCCCACCAGTCGGTGCCCCGATTGCGATCCAAATAAGTGGCGAATCGATGGATCGTCTTGGTGAGATCGCAACAAACGTAAAAGAAATTTTAGTGGCAACAGACGGTGTGACGACGGTCAACGATGATGTGGGCGCTCCTTTAACGACTGTGCAGTTTGTCCCGCAGCGTGATGAACTTGAGTCTCACGGTTTGTCAAGCAGTGACCTGGCTCAAACCCTCCGTCTAGTAGGTGAAGGAATTCCACTTGGGCAACTTCAAACACCTGATGGGCTCATGGATATGCGAATGACGTTTGCTAAAAGGGACCTTGAGTCAGTTGAAATCTTGCAGGAGTTGACTCTTCCATCAGTGCAGGGAGGTACGGTCGATGTCGCTGACTTGGTGGCAGTTGAGGAAACAACTTCGGCACCAAGCATTCCTCATAAAAATACGCTCCGCACGATAACCGTTCGAGCGTATCCAGGAGGAGAGCGGAGCACGGATGAAATTCTAAACGAGACGCGTGCTTCCATTGAAGAAGTGGTAGCAGCGGAGGCTGGATATGAACTTGTTATTGGCGGAGAAACGTCAGCGAGGACAGATGTCTTTATTGATATCGGTAAAATTTTCATCGTTGTTGTATTCTTAATTTTAATCGTCATTGCAATTCAGTTCTATTCATTGACGATTCCAATTCTTATTATGAGTACAGTGTATTTGGCTGTGGCCGGTGCATTGCTTGGATTGTTTATTACCCAAACGGGACTCGGCTTCATGTCCATGATGGGAGCGGTAAGTTTAGCTGGGATTGTCGTAAGAAACGGCATCGTCCTGATCGAATTTATTGAACAAAGAAGACGTCAGGGGTCAGACCCCAAAGAGGCTGTAATTCTGGCTGCAGAACAACGCTTCCGTCCCATTGTGTTAACAACACTAACGTCGATTGCTGGACTCATGCCGATTGCACTAGGAAATAGCACACTTTTTAAGCCACTTGGCATCGCGATTGTTTCAGGACTCATCTTCTCAACGGTCCTGACATTAGTGATCGTTCCGGCTTTGTACTTGTTGGGGGTCAGACCCCTCGGCAAGAAGTCACAGCGTTAATGTGGTAAAGGGGGGTCTGACCCCCTTATAACTGTGATTTTGATCACGGTTTTGCTTCAATTAGTTCTATATACTGTGTGTAAATAGTCTTATAAGAGCTGAGTTGGAGAGTGAATGAAATGAAATTAGGGTTTAAGCTATTGCTTTCTTTTCTGTCTGTGATTATGATTTTTGTTGGATTGTCTCTTTATGCCATGTATAATATGGCCGAATTGAATGACAGTGCTATCGAATTGTATGAAGACCGATTAATTCCCACAGCGTATCTTGTGGAATTATCAAAATTAACGGAGAATACGAGAGTTCAGATGGTGTCTGCGGTTTTAAACGAAAATCCAACTTTGACGGACAATGCAATGGCAAACCTAGATGAAATACAAGTAATCATAGATCGTTATAACATGATCACTCTAACGCCAGAAGAGGAAGAGAGCCTCTCTCATTTTGTTTCAGGTTGGCAGCTGTTTGATGAGCGTGTACGTATGAACCGTGATCTCATTGCTTCTGGTCATTATGAAGAGGCTAGAGAAGGATTACGCCAGGGCGGGGAACTTTTTTACACCGCTACAGAAAACCTTGAAACTTTAGTTGATATTAACACGGTTGTAGCCGAACAATTGCTTCAATCAAAGCAAGAAATTTATAGTGCTAGCAGACTGCTAATGTTTGTAGGAGTCCTCCTTGCCACTATAATCGCTGTTTTGGTTACGTATTTCTTCAACCGTTACGTTACGAAGATGATTAACACCATAGTTGATCGCTTAATTCGTATTGCAGATGGTAATTTGACAGGTGAGGACATAACTTTAAAAACAAAAGATGAGTTCCTAACCCTTGCAAATGGGGTTAACAACATGCAAGGAAGCTTACGTGATTTGGTTTTTAACACAACGGAAGCGAGTCAACAAGTATCGGCGAGTTCTGAAGAGTTATCCGCTAGTGCTGAGCAAAGCACCGAAGCAACCGAACAAATGGCTGGACTTGCGCAACAATCCGCGGAGGGAGCAGATCAGCAGTTACAAAGTTTAAGTGATGTATCAGCTGCAGTCGAGCAAATGGCTGCTAGTATTGAGCAAATTGCTCGTAACAGTGAGGATATGGTTCAGCATTCAGAACTTGCATCAACTAAAACGAATACAGGTGTTAAATCGATGGACCTGGTCGATGAACAAATGAACAGCATTTCAGAAGCGGTTCAATCCACCTCAAAATCTGTTGAGAGATTGGGTGAGAAATCCTCTGAAATTGGGAACATCGTTCATCTCATTACCGGTATTGCCGAACAAACGAATTTGCTTGCTTTAAACGCAGCGATAGAGGCGGCACGAGCAGGGGAACATGGCAAGGGATTTGCCGTCGTGGCAGATGAAGTAAGGAAACTAGCAGAGGAATCGAAAAGTTCTGCTTCAAAGATCTATGCGATGATTACGGAGATTCAAGTAGAGACTGACGAGGTAATGGCTTCTATGAAAAATGGAACAGAACGAGTAGAAGTGGGTTTAAAAACGACAAGCGAAGTGAATCAAACCTTCTCTGAAATACAGCATGCAATTGAGCTGGTAACAGGAAAAGTCCATGAAGTGACAGCGGCTGTACAAGAAATGACGAGTGTGAGCAATCACGTCGTACATTCTTTAGAAGAAGTTAAAACAGTCTCTGAAAAATCAGCAGTTGCAAGTCAGGAAAGCTCCACCGCTACAGAAGAACAACTCGCAACAATGGAAGAAATTGCAGCCTCTTCAACCGCATTAGCAACATTGGCAGAAGGATTGCAAGAATCTGTATCGAAATTTAGAGTGTAAAACAAAGAGGGGGTCAGACCCCTCTTTTTTGCGTCTCAGCGGTGAAGATATGCAGAGGGGTCTGACCCCAGATAAAAGGAGGAGCTGAAATGAACATGTTTGAATTTGATTTACCGACAAAGATTCAAGCTGGTAACGGAACTTTTCAAAAAGTGACAACTTACATAAAGGAAAATTTAACGGGCAAGCGTCTATTTATCGTTACGGATCCGGGAATTGTCCAGATTGGACTCGTTAGCACGTTGCAATCCAATCTTGCTGAACAGGGTTTTGAAACAACCGTTTTCACTAATGTTAAGCCCAACCCGCGTGATCAAGACTGCATTCAAGGGGGAGAAGAGGCAGAGCATTTTCAGGCGGATTGTATTGTTGCAATTGGAGGTGGCTCTGTTATTGATGCAGCCAAAGCTATAGCAGTTCTTCAAGTATGTGGAGGGAGACCACAAGATTATGCAGGGAGAGGAAATGTACCGAAACGGGTCACTCCAATTGTAGCGATTCCAACGACAGCTGGAACAGGGGCCGAGGTGACACGTTCGTCAGTCATCACCGATACGGATAAAAAAATTAAAATTACATTGAAAGATGTCAAAATAGCACCCGTTTTAGCCATCGTTGATCCTGAACTTACGTATAATCTTCCCCGTCTCATCACCGCTTCAACAGGAATGGACGCTCTTGTTCATGCGATTGAAGCATACACGTGTACAAGAAGTAATCCGATTGCTGACGGTTTGGCGCTTGAGGCGATGAAGAGAATTTATCCAGCCCTTCGTACAGCCGTGCATAAAGGATCGGACAAAGAGGCTCGCTACGAATTGATGATAGGAGCAACCATTGCTGGAATGGCATTTTCCCATGCAGATGTGGCGTCCGTCCATTGCATGGCGGAAGCGATCGGTGGGCTGTACGACACTCCACATGGCATTGCCAACTCGATGTTCCTACCGTATGTGATTGAATATAATGCGCCTGCTGATCCTAAAAAGCATGCTATCATCGCAAGGACAATGGGGATCGCTTCTGAACAAGCTTCGGATGAGGAAGCAACAGCTATGCTCGTAAAAGAGATGAAGAAACTTGCAGAAGATATTTCGATTCCTACCTTTTCATCGCTTCCGCAAGTCGATAAAGGTGACTTCGATTATTTAGCTGAATCCTCTTATCAAAATGGTTCAACACCAAGCAATGCCCGTCCAATTTCAAAACAAGACTATCTAGAACTCTTCCAAAAAGCTTATGATGCCCGCTAACGGGGTCAGACCCCTCTTTAATGCACTAAAGCATGCAGTCGACTGAGAGGGGGGGATTTCCTTCTATATCGACACTCGTAAACTTGTATATGTTACACTAAAAAAAGAAGCCTCCCGGGCTTCTTTTTTCTATTAATCTATTGGAGTGTTCCGAATGAAAATAAGAGTTTTTTCCATGGTTATGATTCTAATGATTTTTTCAGCTTGTTCACAACAACAGGAAGAAGTAACAACTGAGCTGTCAGAAACGGAAATTGATGCAGAAATTGTTCGTCAAGAGGCGCCGCCTGAGCCTGAAGTGAAAGAGACGACGATTACAATTGGTGCCATCGGCGATATCCTTTTGCATGAGCGGGTGTATGTTCCTGCAGAGACAGAAGAGGGAACGCATGACTTTATGCCTATGCTTGAAGATGTGGGTCCTCTTTTAGGGGAGCCGGACTTTTTAATGGCGAACTTTGAATCCATCCCTGGTGGCGTTGAGATTGGGTTATCGACTTATCCATCTTTTAATAGTCCGCATGAGATTGTAACGGACATGCAGTCGTTAGGAGTCGATATGGCAATTGCGGCGAATAACCATACGATTGATCGAGGAGTTCGAGCGGTAGAGAGTGCATTGAACTTTTTTGATGAAGTAGGAATGGACTATGTGGGTGCTTATCGAGATACTGAGGACCGTGAAACAGACCGGATTGTAGATGTTGAAGGAATTCGTATCGGAGTGTTGGCGTACACGTATGGAACAAACGGAATTCCTATTCCAGAAGGGCACGAAGACATTGTTGCACTAATCGATCCAGAACGAATGACAACCGATGTTAAGCAATTGCGTGATAAAGTCGATATTGTCGTCGTCCATATGCATTGGGGTGATGAGTATATTCATGAACCAAATACAGAGCAGCAGGAACTAGCGCAATTATTATCAGAAGCTGGCACGGATATTATAATTGGGCATCACCCACATGTGTTGCAGCCTATCGATTTGTTAGAGCAAGAAGATGGGTATGAGACTTATGTGTTTTATTCGCTCGGAAACTTCTTTTCAGGGCAAAACTTTGAATATACTGATATAGGTGGATTAGCAACAATTGAAGTTACAAAACTAACAGAAGGTGATGAATCAACGTTTGAAATCCATTCACCAGACATCGAACCAACCCTTGTCGAATTAATCAACGATGTCTACAGTGTTAGACCAATGGCAGACACCGAGGGCTCACTTATTAACGGAGTTACTGCTGAAGAAACACGCAAGCACATCTGGAAGTATCTACACGAACAAAACTAAAGGGTCAGACCCCTCTTTACTCATTTACAGCAGTAAAGAGGGGTCTGACCCCAACCTCTCTAACATTCGTCGACTTGTCGGTATCATATCGTCTGGAAGTTCATCAAGAGGAAAGTACTTCAAATCCGTCCCTTCATGATCCACTTGCAATTGCCCAGACACATCATTGGAGATAAAAGAAACAATCACATTATATACCTCATCCCCATTTGGGTAAGTGAAGTAAAAATCTTCTCCAGAAAAAACGGTATACAACTTCATGTCGCCAACTGTTAAGCCTGTCTCTTCAAGGATTTCTCTACGTGCAGCCTCCTCAACGGTTTCACCCATCTCCATGAAACCACCAGGAACTCCCCAGTTATTTGTATCTGTTCGATGTTGTAATAGCACTCGTTTCTGATTATCATAAATAAAAACGGAACAAGCGGTTAAAATTAAAGGTCTACTACCAGCGATCGACCGTATCATACTAATATAGTTCATCGTATCCTCCTTGGGGTCAGACCCCTCTTTATCCCTTTGCCGCATGAGAGAGGGGTCTGACCCCCAAAAAGCAGAAAGGAGTTTTAAAATGGAAATCTCAATAGTTCTTCTTTTCTTTTTCTTACTTATTTTTGGTGGTCTTATCTTAAACATCCTTACTAGCATTTGGTGTTATCGAGATTCATTGCGAAATGGAAATAGCAAGGAATACAGCCTTTTGTGGCTGGTGGCCACGCTCTTCTTTCCTGTTATCGGTGTGATTATTTATTTGATTATACGAAGGTAAAATTCGGGGTCAGACCCCTCTTTATCACTTCACAGTCCTACAGAGGGGTCTGACCCCCTCACCCCCTCAACCTTCGTTCGTACAAGGAAACGCCGAAGAGTACGAGAAGGGCTCCAGCGGAATCGATGAACACATCAGATACCAGTCCAGATCGCTCTGGAATAAAGGATTGATGCCATTCATCGATAGCTCCATAGAAGGTTGCTAGCCCCCAAGCAATCACATAACGGTAATTTCTTCCGTGTAAAGCAAGCCAAAAAAAGAATGCTAATAGTCCGAAAGCAGCTAAATGAACGCCTTTTCTAGCAATATAATTAATAATAGCGGAATCAAAAAAGGGATTTCTAAGCATCTCCTCTGTTGAGTCTCCAGTAAAAAAAGGTTGGCGCGTGGCAATGGCAATCCCGATACACCAAAGGATCGCTACGCTCCACCAGAACGTTGTTTTTTTCATCAAATCACCCACCCCAATTATACATGATTCCACTTCAATCATTAATCGTAATTAATAAATTTGCTCAATGTAGAATAGCATGGACTATAAGAATGAATGAATGAATGAAAGGAGGAATTTTTTGTATAAAAAAGGTCCGTCCAAACTTACTTTTGTCATTCCTGCTGTAGTTATCATAGTTATGCTCTTCTTCTTACTCATTCCTTCTGAGTCCCAAAAAGTCCAAAATGTCATTGAGTCTTTTTATACATATGAGCAAGAAGCCCGCTTCTCCTTAGCTTACGATTTGTTTCATCCCAAAATGCAAGAAACCTATTCAAGAGCAAACTACATCGAAAATAGAGGAAGGTTCATTGGCGTAGAAGGCTTCCCGTTTTCACTAAGCAAACCAGAAAAAGTGAGTGACTGGAGCATGACAGAAGGAGTTGAACCGCTTGACTCTGTCTATAAAGTAACGGTAACAAAAGAAATAAGAGATTCCCAAAACGGAAACTACCGAATGGAACAGGATGTGTATGTCGCAGAGGAGCTTGAAACAGGTGAGTGGAAGGTTCTTTGGGATTTTAACTAAAACGGTACAAAGCCTGTCATACACGTGTATAACAGGCTTTGTATCAATTATTCACTTCACAAAATACTCAATTAAAAACTCCGTCCAAATAAGGTGGCCTACTTCAGTAAGGAGCTTTTCATTCGTAAACAGGGATTGATCTGATTTCTTGATCTTTTCTTCCCAACGATCAGCAAAAAAGTAGTTTTGATCTTTTGAAAAAGATTTTACTTGGTCGACGAGGGCCACATACTTTTCATCGTCGATTGGGTTAGCGGGAGAAAGAACAATCGTCGTATCCGGAAGTTTCTCTGTTAGATCGGCCATAATCGTTTCTAGGTGATCAAGGGATTCATCTAAGTCTACTTTGTCAAAATCATTAAACAACAATGGCTCCATCACTAAAAGATCAGGTTTGTTTCTGATTACTTTATCTATATAATTGTCTGCTAGGACGTCACTTGAAGTGGCGTCTTTTACATCCATAACGGTTAAAGCGATGTTTTGATCGGGAAGCAATGTTTGTAAGTAAGGTAGGAGCATATGAGGCATCGACTCTTTTTCCTCGACACTTGTGATCGCAGAAGAACCAAAAACCATGACGAGGATTTCGTCATCTTTGTTTTGATCGACAACCTCTTCTAATAACCCACCTAACTCAAGTGTATTAATAAAGGATTCGACGGAAGCACTCTCTTCCTCAATAGTCGCTGGCGAAGCTTCTACTTTCATGTCTTCCGCCTCATCGGCAATCGTAGCCAGTTTTTGGTCATAATGAGTGTGGCTAATAAAAATAACGATAATACTTGCTAGAATGAATGCAATAAATAGAAATCTCTTCATGTTACGTAATTCCACCCTTCTCCTACTAATTTCTCTATAGTCAAACTATAGCAATCATGAAAAGGGAAGTAAGACGAACGATGTCAAGAGACTCGGACTTTTTACCGACAATCCACACAGAGAAACGTCGAATGAATACAGATAAGGAAGAAAATAGGTATTGATAGCTAAGAGCGGATTCTCTATAATATCTAAGAATCTATCTTATTTCCTAGATTCGATAATTTATAGAGATGAGGCAAGAAATGAAAAAGAAGAAGGTTTTTCTATCACTTGGGTTACTAGTTGGGGTTGTATTGTTGTCGGTTGTTGCTTATTTCTTTTATTTATACAAATCTGTAACGGATACCGTTCAGGAAATGCATGAACCTTTTGCGCCCTCTCGAGTTGTTGATTTAGAGAGCCAAGAACCACTTTCGTTTCTTATTGCAGGTGTCGATTCTAGAGGGGATGACCATGCGGGACGTTCCGATACGATTATTGTCATGACAGTGAATCCAAATACAGAATCAATTAAAATGTTGAGTATTCCACGCGATACACGTACAGAAATTATCGGTCGTGGCATGCAAGATAAAATCAATCATGCCTATGCATTTGGTGGCGTGCAAATGACAGCAGATACGGTTGCAAACTTTTTAGATATTCCGATTGACCATTATATAAGCATTAATATGGAAGGCTTTAAAGGGGTAGTAGATGCTCTTGGCGGCGTAAGTGTTGATAATGACTTTGCTTTTAATTATGGAAGCCATTCGTTTCCTGAAGGACAGCTATTCTTAAATGGAGAAGAAGCTCTAGCCTATTCACGTATGAGAAAAGAAGACCCTCGTGGGGACTTTGGACGTAATGATCGTCAGCGTGAAATCGTGGATGCGGTCATCCAAGAAGCAGCGAATATTGGTACCATTACAAAAGCTGGCGGGATTTTAGGAGCGGTTGGTCAATCTGTACGCACGGATATGACGTTAGACGAAATGTGGAAGCTTCAATCCAACTACCGCGATGCTCGCCACAACGTCGAGCAAATGGAGATCAAAGGAAATAACGCAACGATTAATGGAATTTATTATTTGCAAATTCCAGATGATGAATTAGCTCGCGTGCGCAGTGAGTTGAAAGAGCATTTGGAGTTGTAAAGGCGGTGCCTGTCACCACCCGGTTTTTGTCGGAAAAAGGGGAGCATAGCGCTCTCCTTTTTTCATTCTCTCACTTCGCAGCCTTTTGTATCGTAGCCAGTGCGTGGAAATGCGGCTTTAGCGCAGCATATAGATCCCGGTACGTTTCATATAACTGCCTGTACACTTGATGATGAACAGCATTCGGTACATATGTTTCTTTCATAGGTATCTCCGTTTTGATCGCAGACAATGAGGAGACTTCTCCTAGCGCATAAAGGCCAAACCACGCAGCGCCCCAGGCTGAACTTTGGTGGCTAACGGGTACTTGTACTTCTTTTCCGAAAATATCAGCGACCATTTGCAGCCATAATGACGAACGAGCAAAGCCACCGCTCGCAAATAAATTTGCCGGTTCTCCCGCTAAACGCTCAAGCGCCTCGCCAATGCTATACATACTAAAAATAACTCCTTCTAATCCAGCGCGAATCATGTGTGCCTTTTTATGGGCAAGAGTTAATCCGATATAACTGCCACGGGCATTGGCGTCCCAGTACGGAGCGCGTTCGCCGTTTAAAAACGGCAAAAACAACAAGCCGTCTGCCCCAGGTTTAACGCCTTTTGCTAACTCGCTCAGCAAGTCGTATGCACTCGCATCACCACTCGTGAGAGCTCGTTCGACTTCGATTTCCCCAAACACGTCTTTCATCCATTGAAAAACAATGCCTCCATTATTCGAGGGGCCTCCCATAATCCATAAGTCCTTTGTGACGCCATAACAGAAGATTTCCTGTAATTCATCCGTTCGCGGGGAGGAAGACATCTGTCTAATGGCTCCACTTGTTCCAATTGTAAGAGCAACATCCCCTGGGTTGATCGCGCCAATTCCAAGGTTCGCAAGGGGACCGTCACTTGATCCAATTACAAATGGGATATCTACACTAACAGACATACGGTTTGCTAGTTCGGATGAAAGACCTTGGCAAATCGTCGTGGACGGGACTGGTTTGGATAACTGTTCTTTTGATATGCCGGCAGCTACTAAGGCATCTTCATGCCAATCAAACGTATGGATGTTAAAGAGACCGCTTGCAGAAGCGATAGCATAATCAACGATGTACGTTCCAAACCAGCGCATAAACAAAAATTCTTTAATCGAAACAAACTTAGCGGCTTGGACATATGGCCCGTAACCGGTGTCTCTCATCCATAGCAATTTACATAAAGGAGACATCGGATGAAGCGGTGTTCCAGTTTGTAAGTAAATGTCTGTTCCAAACGTATCCTTCAGACGACTCGCTTGTTCCACGCTGCGTCCGTCTGCCCACGTAATGGAGGGAGAAATGGCTTCATGTTTTTCATTCACACAAATTAAAGAATGCATCGCACTAGAGAAGCTGACGCAGATCAACTCACTCGGCTGGATGCCACTTTTTTGAATCGCCGCTGAAAGCGAACGAATTGCGGCTTGTTCGATTTCATACGGATCTTGCTCTACCCAAGAAGGCTGTGGTTGATAAACAGGATAAGAGCACTCGTGCTCAGCAACAACCACTCCGTTTTTTTGAAATAAAACAGCTTTCGCACTTGTAGTTCCGATATCGAGAGCTGCTACATACTTTTTCGTTGACATCGTCTTTGTCACCACCTGAAATGGTCATAGTTTTTTAAAAAAGGATTCTTACTCCTTATCTTGTGTGAAAGTTATATGAATGTAAAGGGGAAAACAGTAGGAAAGTCGAAAGGTATAAGGTAGACTTACGTGCGTTCAGTATTCAAGTAAACAGACGGGAGAGGGTTTTATGTTTGGTCTTGAGGAACTTCTATTAAATGTCCTGTTTCTTATTGTTTTCCTCCTTTTTATCCCAATCCTTTTAGAAATAAATAGATCAACCTTTTTTTACGATAATAAAAATAAAATTCAGCTTCTCGTCACAGCACTTGCGGTAGTGGCCTGTTTTTCGTTTCCTATTCCAATCATGGAAGGATTTCAGTTTGATCTAAGACTTGTTGCATTAACGGTAGGAGGGTTATATGGTGGCCTGTCTGCATCATTCATTCTCATTGCATTCACAGCTCTTGTTCGTTTGCTTATAGGGGGATCAGGGGCAGTGGCAACGATGCTTGTCCTGTCGGTTCTTTTGCTATTGCTGCTAGCTGCTACCGACAAATTTCAAAGAGCTGCTAGAATACAAAAAGTAGCCATGGCTAGCTTTGTATCAACGTCGATTGCTTTCATTGCTATTCTCAATTCGACTTTTCTTTTTGGTGCTTCTTTTTCAGCATTATTTTTACTTCTGTACGTGGTCATCACATTTAGCACAACAGCTTTTATCGTATACTTCTATGAACTCATTCAAGATCATATTCTTGTACATAAACGAGTGATAAAAGCGGAAAAAATGGAGGTGGTTAGTCATTTAGCATCATCAATTTCACATGAAGTTCGCAATCCATTAACAACGGTAAGAGGATTTATGCAAATGATGCTTCAAAATGAGTTTTCTGAGAAAAAGAGAAAAGAATATTTAATGATATCGATTGCAGAAGTGGATCGAGCGACGGATATTATCCGAAATTACTTAACGTTTGCGAAACCAACGCCTGAGAATAATAGGGTCTTATCTAGTAAAGAAGAGATTGAACGTACGCTTCAAATTGTCATGCCACTCGCCAATATGAATGGAATTGAAGTGAAGAGCAATGTGACTGACTTGTCTTTTGTAGGGGAAGAACAACAGTTTCAACAATGCTTACTTAACATCACCAAAAATTGTATAGAGGCGATGCCGAATAAAGGCAAACTGACCATTGAAACGAAGGAAGATAACGGGCAGCTGCTCATTGTCATTACCGATAATGGCAAAGGAATGTCAAAAGAGCAACTCGCTCGAATCGGAGAACCGTACTTTACAACGAAAGGAAGAGAAGGAACGGGACTAGGGTTGCTCGTATCGATGCGAATTATCGAATCGATGAGTGGGAAGTTACAGGTGAAAAGCGAAGTGAATAAAGGAACTAGTTTTTCGATTTGGTTGCCAATGGTGGAGGAAAAGGCAAAGGAAGCATGACGATAGAATAAACAAAAAGCTTGCTATCACAATGATGCCAAGCTTTTTTTACGTTAAAAAGAATAGGGGAAATCTATGAAAATAACTCTTGCAAATAAATGGGATTAAATAGATAATATTTCTATAATTTGTAAAACTATGTTGAAATGAGGAGCAAAAAATGAAGAAAAAGAAAATAGCTCTTATCGTAAGTTTATGTCTCACCCTAATTTTGATTATTGGTGGGGGGACGTACTATTTTATTATTGGTCAAAATCGCCCTGTTAGTGCCAATTTAGATGAGCTTTGGGCTGAGAAAGTATCTAATATGGTATTTCAAGAAAATCTATCAGCCTATTCTTTTTCTGGAAAAATAGAGCCTGAGAAACATGAGAAAATTTATTTAGAAGCTGACGAAGGAACGGTAAAAGAACTATTTGTCAAAGAGGGCGACATTGTTGAAGAAGGAACGCCTCTTTTTGAATATGAGCCACTAGAAGATTCCAACCAAGAACTTGAACAATTAACGATTCAACTTGAAATGGCTTACATGCAAATTAATCAGACAAAAAAGAGACAAACAAAATTAGAAAAAGCAATCAAAAAAGCTGAAAAAGAGGAAAAGGACTTGATGCAAGAAGATCTAGAACAGCTTACCTTTGATTTGCGAATGCAAAATTTAGAAGCAGGTCAGGTCCAAAAACAAATAGATCGCTTGAAAAAAGAGCAAGAAGCAACAGTCGTTGAAAGCAAAAGTGAAGGAATTGTTCAAACGATTAATCAGGATTTAGCTGAAGGAGCGCAAATGGATCAAGCGTCCGGACCATTTATTCAAATTGTCTCGACGGGCTCGTACCTCGTGAAAAGTCAGGTGAATGAATTTGTCATTGATACGCTCGAACTAGATTCACAGATGAAGATTACGAGAAAAGCGGGCGGAGAAGAAGAGTGGATTGGTACGATTACTGATATTGGGAAGCTCCCTGTTGGTTCAAGTGAAGAGGGACAAATGGAGTATTATGGTGAAATGAATCCACAGTCTTCTAATTACCCGTTTACGGTCGTATTAGAACATCATGAAGGCTTAGAGGTTGGTTTTCATGTGAACCTTGAGCCGATTTCAGAAGAGGAACCAGCCTCATCAAGCATTACCCTTATGCGGGATTTTATTGCATGGGATGACGAAATGCCTTACGTTTGGATAGTGGATGAAAACCAGCTAACGTTGAAGCAGTATGTAGAAATAGGGCAAGAATTTGAAGAGGAATTTACGGTTGAAGTACTAAGTGGCCTTTCTCTTGAGGATTATATTGTCTATCCTGATCCTTCGGTAACAGAAGGGAAAGAGGTTATGATTTATGATTCGTTTGAGTAACATTGATAAATCATACAAGTTAGGAAAAGAAGAAATTCCGATTTTGAAAAACATTGAGCTCGAAATTGAAGCCGGAGAATTTCTAGCGATCATGGGCCCATCTGGTTCAGGGAAATCAACGTTGATGAACATTCTTGGCTGTCTTGATAAGCCGACCTCAGGTTCGTACAAACTGGATGAGATGGACATGCTCTCAGGCAGAGAAAGTACGCTAGCGACGATTCGCAATAAGCAAATTGGCTTCGTGTTTCAAACGTTTCATCTTTTGCCACGTTTAACGGCACTTCAAAATGTTGAATTGCCACTTATTTATAACAAAATCAAAAAGAAGGAACGGAGAATGCGCGCAACCGAAGCATTAGAAAAAGTCGGCTTAGCTGACCGAGTATCGTTCCTTCCGACGCGGCTCTCTGGTGGACAGAAGCAGCGTGTGGCGATTGCGAGAGCCCTCGTCAATGAGCCGAAATTTATTTTAGCAGATGAGCCAACAGGAGCGTTAGATACGAAGTCAAGCGAGCAAATTTTGGCGTTATTTTCCGAGTTGAACAAAGAAGGCGTGACGATCATTATGATTACTCATGATCGTGAAGTGGCGGAAAAAGCAGACCGAATCGTATACATACGTGACGGGGAGCTTTTACATGAGGAACGAGGTGAAAGCCTCAATGCTTGAGAATATACGATTATCGTTTCAGTCAATTTTTGCTCATAAGCTCCGCTCTGTCTTAACGATGTTAGGGGTCATTATTGGGATTGCTGCGATTATCGCGATCGTTTCCATGATTGAAGGAGAAAGCGAAGCGTTAAAAAGCAACCTTGTGGGAATGGGGAATAATACCATCAATGTTGTTTATGAAGACATGAGTATGATGGGAGAAGGTTATTATAGCTATACGTCTCATTTAACGGCACCGCCTGTTAAAGAAGAGACGGTCGAGCTCATTCATAGCCAGCCGAATGTGAACGGTCTCTCGCTTTACCACGAGACGTGGAGCAGCGGTGTCTTCTATCAAGCCAATATGACGTATCCACAAATGTATGGAGTGGATCAAGGTTATTTAGATCTTTTTCCGATTACAATCGTGGAGGGCAGACAGCTGACGCCTGTAGAATTGCTAGGAAAAAATCAATTTGTCATGTTAAATGAAGATGCGCGTAATGAGCTTTTTCCAGAAGGAGATGCACTTGGAAAGTTGATTGATCTCTCAGGTATTCCGTTTCAAGTTGTCGGGGTTTATACAGATAAGACAACAGAGGATGTTTATTATTATGGAGATTGGACGGAGCCTAAGTTGATTCTTCCTAAAGGAATTTGGCCTCTGATTGCAGGCTATGAGTCTCCAACTCAAATTGCGGTACAAGCAACGTCGTCTGAACACATTCAAGAAGCAGGGATGATGGCAGCGGATTTCCTTAATGCGGATCTATCGCCTGCTGATATGGCAACAGCGATGTATTCGGTCATGGACATGCAAGCCATTGCTGAGGAAATTGCAGCGTATAACCGCACCTTTGCCATGCTTTTAGGAGGGATAGCGAGTATATCCTTACTTGTAGGTGGAATTGGGGTTATGAATATTATGCTTGTTTCTGTAACCGAGCGTACGCGTGAAATTGGGATTAAAAAAGCACTCGGTGCAAAACGTCACCTCATTCTTTTGCAATTTTTAACCGAAGCCATTGTATTAACAAGCTTAGGGGGAGTGCTAGGAATTGCGGGTGGAATTGGTATTGCCAAACTCATCTCGATGATTACGGGGATGCCGTTTATGATCTCCATACCAGCAATCATCGGTTCACTTCTGTTCTCGATGGTCGTGGGGATTGTCTTTGGACTGTTGCCATCACTTAAAGCATCGAAACTGCAACCGGTAGAAGCATTGCGCTATGAATAAAACAAAGCCCACGGACTCATCCAAGTTCGTGGGTTATTGGCTTCTGTTTGAAAAAGAGACTCCTGTCTACTATAATTAGTTCGTTATTAGAGGAGGGTTTATCTATGAGAAGGAAATGGATGATGATTGCATTTTTTGCGTGCTTATTGCTCGTAACAGGCTGTGGAACAGCCCCTGAAGTGGAACAAGAAGAAGAAGAGGTACAAGTCGATGAAGAGGAAAGCGAAACAGGCTACACTCTTGATGTTGAGGAAAATCCAGTTGTGACGATCACGATGGAAAATGGAGACGAGATTGTTGTGGAATTGTATCCTGATATCGCCCCAAATACAGTCGTGAACTTTGTATCTTTAGTAGAAGACGGGTTTTATGATGGGTTGACGTTTCACCGCGTGATCCCAGGGTTCATGGTTCAAGGTGGAGATCCAAACGGGGATGGCTCAGGTGGCCCTGATTATTCAATTGAAGGGGAATTTGAGGCAAATGGCTTTGAAAACCCGTTAAACCATGAGCGTGGCGTCATTTCGATGGCACGTACAAATGATCCGAATTCAGCTGGATCTCAATTTTTCATTATGGTGGAACAGTCCGCTCAACTTGATGGACAATATGCTGCATTTGGGAAAGTGCTAGAAGGCATGGAAGCGGTTGATGAGATCGTTCATTCAGAACGAGATTCACGAGACAAGCCATTAGAAGAACAGCGTATGGCGAGCGTGACGGTCGATACGAAAGGGTATGACTATCCAGATCCGGTTGTATCGGAATAGGGAATATAGCAAATTTTTTTAAACAGAGGCTGGGACAAAACTATGGTGTTTAACTGAGAATACGATCGGTACACAAATTTTAACGCAGTATATTTCCGGAGCGATTACATGCATTAACTATCGTAGCGTTCGGATTTCTCATTACCCAAAACTCTTTTGCCCCAGCCTCTTGTTTTAGATCTAATCTACCTTTTTTTACTAGACTGAAAGTATGATATGAAATCAGTCGTTTCTAGGTCTTTACTCCCCTTTCTATTAATTCATTGCAGTTGTTCTATAATGTTGATAGAATAAGGTTGAAAAGAACTATGTCGAAATTTTAAGAATATTTACAAGATTAGTCAAAATTATAGATAGCCAAGGTGTTGAACATGGTATTTGACGGGATTCTATTATCTCTCATCGTAGGTTTTTTAAGGCGAGGGACGTTAACTGGCTTTGCAGAACTGAACATGAAATATGGGTTGATTTTTCCGATTTTATTAGGGATTCAAATCTGTGTTTTTGTTTTTCAAGGTAGATTTGCATTTTTAGAGCAAGTAAGTGGAATTCTTTTTATTCTTATTTATATAGTAGGGATGTTTTTCCTTTGGGTAAACCGAGAAAATAAAGGATTTATTTTATTGTTGATTGGTGTATTTTTAAATTTTTTAGTTATGGCAATAAACGGTGGTAGAATGCCAGTTTCCTATGAGGCTGCTGCTTTTGCGTTAGACCCATATTATACAGAAATTTTAAAGAATGGGTTATATGCTAAGCACGCTATGTTAACGGAATCTACGAAGTTAGGTTTTCTTGGGGATGTCATTCCGCTAACGAGTCCTTATTATCCAAAAAGCCAAGTCATTAGTATCGGCGATATTCTGATGAATATTGGGATTTTCTTGTTTATCCAACACCTTATGTTACAGCATAAAAGGGTCAAACCTATTCTTAATTTTCATTTAAGGAGGTGACATTTATGAATAAGAAAAAAGTAATCATTAATATTGCAATTATTTCATCTCTAGTTGTAGCGTTAACATCAGGTTTTCATTTAGTATAATTTTTTGAAGGGAGAAGTGATATAACTTCTCCTTTTACTATATATTATAGAGAGTTGAAACGTATGGATAATAACGGATTATATAATCAAAAAGCAAATATCTATGTCATCATTACATCGTTGCTTGGTATCTCTTGGTTTGTCATATTAGGGGACATTACATTTACTTATTCTGCTAACTTATGGTTCATGATTGCCAGCCTTGTCCTTGTTTTAGTTTTGTGCAGGCATTTTACGATTCTTCTTCCTCCAAGAGGGAACGCATTATCGATGGATTCAGCTATTTATTTAGCTTGTATCTTTGTGTTTGGCTTGGAATTTTCTTTAACTATTTTATTTATTAGTAGTATTATAGGTTCTCTTTATTTAGTAAGAACTGCTTGGTGGAAGCATATTTTTAATTTTGCTGTGTTCTCCATTATGATTGTCGGTGCTCATTATGTTTTCACTGTAACTGGTGGACAGGTGGGTGTTATTAGTCCAGAGTTCATTTTGCAATATATACTAACATTAGCTATTTATATGTTTTTAAACATCTTCTGTATAGGAATGTTCTTTTATTTAATTGATGCTGATAGCTTAATTTCAATGATACGAGGCCTTGTAAAAGAGTCGATTTCTAGTTATATTAGCATCCTGATTTTATCGCTCTTGCTGGGCATTTTGCTATTACATCAACCGTTTTATGGACTCTTTCTTTTCTCTTGTTTAATTTTAGTGCTATCCTTTGCATTTAAACAACACTTTCAGTTGTATGAGGAAGCATCGAAAAAAGCGAATGTCGACCATTTAACAGGATTATATAACCACGGCTACTTCAAAGAACAACTAGAAGAAATGATCAAAGCAAAAAACGTAAGTCAGATTTGCTTAGCTATGATTGATATAGATGATTTTAAAAAATACAATGATTACTTCGGTCACCTTCAAGGGGATGAATTACTGAAATGTTTTGGTTCACTCTTAAAGGATGGATGCAGTGAGGCCAATTATACCCTTGCACGATATGGTGGAGAAGAGTTTGTCATTTTAATGCCGGAAACATCTCAGAGAGACGCCTTCCATTTTTTAGATGGGTTACGGAAAAAGATCAACGATACGTATTTTAAAGGGGTTGAAATCCTTCCTCATGGATGTTTGTCGTTCTCGGGGGGAATTATTCATCAAGACGGGGAAGTGTATAGTTCGTCTGAATTGTTAGGTCAAGCGGATCAAGCTCTTTATTATGCGAAAGCACAAGGGAAGAACAATATCCATTTATATGATGAAAAAGATATTGTTCAAAAGAATCTTGATGAAGAAAAAGAAATAGAATTACTGGAACAGCAAGTTCGTATTTTCTTATCAAAAGATATTTATACGTACAAGCATAGCAAACGAGTTTTCAAGTATGCGGTTAAGTTTGCGAAGAAATTAGGTCTAAATGAGTATGAAAAGAAAACATTGATAATGGGTGCGTTAATCCATGATATCGGGAAGCTTGAAATTCCGCGAGATGTGATTAACAAAAAAGGAAAATTAGATGCACATGAGTGGGACATGTTGAAGAAGCATGTAACATGGGGCAAAGAAATCATTTCAACGAATAAAGAGTTGCTACACTTGGTGCCACTTGTTGAACTTCATCATGAACGTTATGACGGCAAAGGGTACCCTCATGGATTAAAAGGGGAGCGGATTCCGAAATTGGCTAGAATTTTGTGCATTATTGATTCATTTGATGCTATGACAACGGAACGACCATATCAAGCAACAAAGTCATTCGCAGAAGCAATCATTGAACTTGAAGAATGTGCAGGCAAGCAATTTGATCCCAATTTTGTTCCGCTGTTTATCGAAATGATACAAGAGGAAGAGATGATGGTAAAGGAAATGGAGTTGCCTGTTACTACGTAAGTGTAAGAGTACATCAAAATAAAAGGAACATGTATCGCAACCGAGCTGATTTTTTCAGGTCGGTCTTTTGCTGTAGTTGTAGTAAAATAGCTTGGTAGAAATCATCACAATGTTACCTTCTTGTGTAGAAAGAGAAGAGTCTAAGTGAATGAAAAAATAAGGAAGCGCAGTAGAGGTTGATTAGGTTTAAGTAGCTAAAATCAATTCCTAATACTAGTCATTCTATACAATGACATGGTTGAAATACTAACCGTATGATGGAGGGACTAAAGAGAGGGTAGGGGAGTGCTATGTTTTTATGAAAACATTACTCATAAAAAATGCTAGAAACATCATTACAATGGACGAACAACGCCGTCAGTTTCCAGGTGGAAGCATGTATGTTGAGGGACAAGAAATCAAAGCAATTGGGGTAGACTTGCCATACGAAGCAGCTGATGAAGTCATTGATGCAAGAGGTAAAATTATATTTCCAGGTTTGATTAATACGCATCACCATCTGTACCAAACGTTTACAAGAAATATCCCGTGGGCTCAAGACTGTGAGCTTTTTGATTGGCTCCTTACGCTATACGACATTTGGCACCATCTTAGGCCGGAAGACGTCTACCTCAGTGCAAAAGTTGGGTTAGGAGAGCTATTAAAAAGTGGCTGCACGACGGCATCTGATCATTTTTATGTATTTCCTAATGGAGTTAGCGGGGAGTTACTAGATGAGGAAATTCGGGCGGCTAGTGAGCTTGGAATTCGCTTCTTTCCGACGAGAGGATCGATGAGTTTAGGACGTTCTCAAGGTGGTTTGCCACCGGATGAAGTTGTTCAAACAGAAAAGACTATATTGCAAGATACGATGAGAGTCATCGAAACGTACCATGATGCAAGTAAGTTCTCAATGACACGTGTCGGGGTGGCTCCTTGTTCGCCGTTTTCGGTTAGTCGAGATTTGCTGAGAGAGTCCGCTGCATTAGCTCGTAGTTACGATGTACGACTGCATACGCATCTAGCTGAAACAAAGGATGAAGAAGATTTCTGCTTAGAAAAGTACGGAATGCGTCCATTGCAATTAATGGAGGAGACAGGCTGGGTAGGGAATGATGTTTGGTTTGCTCACGGCATTTGGTTTAACGATGAGGAAATCATCAAAATGGGTAGCTGTGGTTGCGGAGTGGCGCATTGCCCAAGTAGCAATATGAAGCTATCATCAGGAACGTTTCCTATTATGAAGATGCTAGAAAACGGCGTAAAAGTCGGGCTAGGGGTTGATGGATCTGCTTCAAATGATGCATCGAGCATGTTGCTAGAGTTAAAAGTAATGAATCTCTTACATAAATTGCAACATGGCTCAACGGCGTTAAGTGCTGAAGATTGCTTGCACATTGCAACAAGAGGCTCTGCCAAAGTACTAGGGTGGGACGATGCCATAGGCTCTCTGGAAGTAGGGAAGGCAGCAGATTTATTTATGATCGACTCCAAGCGGTTGGAATTTGCAGGAGCACTATTTGATGATGCGGCACTTCCGATTATCACAGGAACATCACAAGTAGATATGACGATCGTTGGTGGTAAGGTAGTGGTGAAAGAGGGGAGACTCGTAAACACCGATGAAGGAATGCTTGCAGAAAAAGCCCAAATGGCTGCCAATCGTTTGGTAGAAGTAGCTTCGCGTCATACGAAAGTGAACTATAGAAAAATAAGGGCAAGAGAAAATAGTGCAGGTGCATGGAAGTATTTAAAGTAGAGCGAATGCTGTTTGATGAAATAGACTTACTATGAGATTCATAGTAAGTCTATTTGCAATGACTGTAGGATAAGAGGTCAAACAACTAGATAATTGCTCCTGAGTGCTCGAGAATAGTGTAGATTGTTGTCGTTTAGTTAAATGTTTTGTTAATAGAGGGGAGTAGAAGAAAAAAGGCAGGGTGAAGAGTAGGGGAGGGGAGAGGTGTAGGGATACCTAAAAAAAGGAAATTATAACGATGTATACAACAATGTATACTTGTACACAAAAAGTATACATTGTGTGTACAAAATCGTGTACATGTATACAAAGTTGTATACACAGCGTAATTACAGGATGTGTACAGATTCGTATACATGTACACAAAAACGTGTACATGTATACGAAATGAATACAACTTAAGCATCATTGACGAATCTAGCAGTCTGCTATACTCTTATATAAGTTGGAAAAAGTTATTAAATCCTCAAACGAAAGGAAATGATTTTATTATGAGTAAAACAAGAATTGCTGCAGTTGATGTAGGTAACGATTCTATTAAAGCGTTATTTGGTAAAGCAGACTTTGAATTGAACATCCCGAATGTCATTGCGAGAGATACAGAAGATCGTCCAGTTATTGGAATTGAAGATTTAAATGAGAAAGATCCTCTAGACGGAATACATATTCGTGTTCACTCCCCTGCCCTTCTAGAGAACAATGCGATTTATCGTGTCGGAAATTTAGCAACGAAAAGCAACAACCCTAATGAACTAGATCCTGGCAGCAGCAAGTCTGAAGAAGATCAAACGTTAGTTATGCTTTTTGCTTCATTAGCATTGGATGCCGTTCGTGAAGAGAATGCACACTCATTTAAAAAGACAAACAATGTGGTTGATGCGAACTATACATTAGGTACTGGTTTGCCGCTTCGTGAAGTAAAAGAAGGAAAAGATGTTGGTTATCGCTCACAACTTTTAAGCTCTGTTCACCAAGTAGAATTCCTTGTTACACCTAAATACCAAGGAATCAAAGTGAACATTAAGTTTGATGAAGTGAAGGTTTATCCTGAAGGATTCGCTGCTTACATTAACTTAGTTATGGATAATAACTTAAACATTATTAATAGAGATTTAGTAGATAAGAGCATCTTGATCCAAGATATTGGTGGTCTTTCAACGGATATTGCTGTCATTAAAAACCGCAATGTAGATGATGATAAGGCACAAGGATTTAACCTTGGTGTCGCTGAATCGTTAGAGCAAATTAGAGAAGAAATTCGCTCGAAGCACGGCGTTGAATTAGATAGTCGTCGTGATGTTGTTGATATTATTACGAAAAAACAAGATCGCAATCACATTATGGTACGCGGAAGTCGGACAAGCGTTCATGACATTACCGACCGCATCTTAATGGAGCTTGCGAAAAAGCAGTACCGTCACCTGCGCAATGTATGGTCGAAAAACTCTCAAACAGAGATTTGCTACTTCGTCGGTGGTGGTGCAATGGTATTAAAAGACTACTTGAAAACATTAAATAACAACTTAGATGGCTACAATATCGGCTTCTTTGAAGATGAGAAAGAAAGCATCTGGATGATGGCAAATGCATACTACAAGCTGATTTCAGCGTTTGAAAAAGCAAACAACCCAGATCCAAAAGACAAAGATAAAGAGAAAAAAGCTGTCAAAAATTAATAGGGTGATTTCATGAGTACAAAGGGGACGACTGGAATCCAGAGGGGTCAGGCAATTACATTCCGTCTCCCTTCTGATACGCCAGATCACTTAGTTAAACAGCTTCAAAGATTAAAAGAAACCGAAAGACGTAACTTTTCAAGTAAAATTGCTGAGTTTGCGTTAGAGGGAGTTAGCAATTCGATGGCCAAAGAAAAAGAAACGGTCACGATTCCTCTCCCAAAGCAGTTAAGCAAAGAGCAACGCAATTGGCTGCGTCATGCGCATTCCGAGGCATTGCTTGGAGCGATCGTTTATCAACTTTTAGCAGATCCCGTTCGAGCAACATCGGTTCTTGCGTCACTTAATAGCAATGCATTTGATATTGATGAGGCTCTTTATTTACAGGAACGTGAAATGTTTGAAGAGGACGAAAAAGCTGAGCCGGTTTCAGATGACAGGGATGAACCGGTTAAAGAGATAGAGGATGAACCGATGCATGACGATGCAGGGGACAACCTTGAAGATGATCTCATGGACTTTGACTGGAACAAAGCACTGCAAGAGCATGCAGCGGCTGCAGAAGAAGCGGAGCCTGAGAAAGAAGAAAGTGCTGAAGATTTGCTAGGTGGATTTTTGGCGAAGATGAATAAGTAACAACAATGCTTAGGGTGATGATTTGTCGCTCTGAGCATTGTTTTTTGTTGTGGTGGCAGTGGTTGGGGCCGTTATGTGGACACCAGGTACGCTATTTGTACAAAAACAGCTATTTACTAGATTAAGAGGACACCAGATACCTTATTTCACAAAAAAGCTGACATTTTGAATCTCATGACACCCAATAAGGAACCCTGAGTCCTTTTAACGAAAAAAATCATCACTTTTCTTTAAATAAGGGATCCACGGTCCGTATAACATGTGTCCCTTGTTGGAACTGCCTATTCTAGCATTAATCTCTCAGTATTTACTTTAGTCTTCAAGGGATAAAGGATAAATGAATAATCAAAAAACGCATGGGCACATGGGCTTCTTCTTATCATCAAGAAAAGGGGAAGCTCAAACCGATGCGTTTTTTCTTTTAATATTTGAAGTGCGCTAATCTTAATCAGCAAACAGATGATTCCCGATTGAAAACTTTGGCGTCGTATTAACGAAAATCCATTCAGACGTTGCAATGGCTGGATTGTAATAGTATGTAGCTCCTTCTGATGGGTCCCATCCACTCCAAGCATCTCGAACGGCTTTAAACGAAGTAGATGAAGGCGGTAAATAGTACTGCCCATCCATGACAGCTGTGAACGCGTTTCTTTGATAGATGACTCCTTCAACGGATGAAGGAAAGTCAGGTGACTTTAGTCGGTTTTTTAAAACGGCAGCTACGGCTACTTGCCCTTTATAAGATTCTCCGCGTGCCTCTCCGTGAACGATTCTCGCTATTTTTTCAACCTCGTTCAGTTGATGAAGCGTTTGCGGTCCTGCCACCCCATCAGCAAGCAAGTTAAAGTCGTGCTGCATTTGGCGGACGGCTGCTTCCGTTAACTCCCCGTAGTATCCGGTTGCGTTGCTATGTAAATATTCCATTGCAATTAATTTCTTTTGTAACTCAACAACAGCTTCGCCACGATCTTCTTTTTTCAATAAGAGCTCACTTGCTTTAGATTCTTTTGGTAAGAGCGTCATGAAAGCTAAGATTAGTGGAAGAAGCAAAATCATTTTTTTCTTCATGTCTATCCCTCCTAACATAATGTAATTAAACAAATGTTTGAAAAATCCTACCTAAAAATAAAAATTGATAAAATAGTAGGAAGAGAATGCAGTACCATTGATAGAGTTCATTTTTGGTAGAATGAAAGAAAACATGTTGACGGAGGGTTTATGAGAAAAATAGCGATTATAACAGGAGCATCTAGCGGGTTTGGCTTGCTCACTACAGTAGAGCTTGCCAAACAAGGGTTTTTCGTACTGGCGACCATGCGGAGCGTAGAAAAAGCGGTCGCCTTTAATGCCATACTAGATGATCAAGAGATTCTCGAACGAATCGAGCCATTTCCGCTTGATGTAATAGAGGCAGATTCGATTGCTCGCTTTTCTAAGAAAGTTCAATCACTGGAGCAGGTCGATGTGCTTATTAATAATGCGGGCTTTGCGATGGGAGGCTTTGCGGAGGAAATAGATGCAAGCGATTATAAGAGGCAATTTGAGACGAATGTATTTGGGGTGATGGCTGTCACGCAAGCGGTACTTCCTGTTATGAGAAAACAACGTTCAGGTAAAATCATAAATATTAGCAGTGTGAGTGGACGAATTGGGTTTCCAGGTCTATCTCCTTATGCGTCATCGAAGCATGCGTTAGAAGGCTACTCTGAGAGTCTGAGATTAGAAGTGAAACCATTTGGGATTGACGTTGCTTTAGTAGAGCCTGGGTCCTACCAAACGAATATTTGGTCGACGGGGATGGAAGTGGCTGGGCATTCTGAGGAGAAGGATTCCGCTTATGAAGAGTATATGCAAGCTATCACAAGGAATTTGGAGGTTGGAAAGAAGAAGCACGGTGACCCTGCGGAAGTGGCTAAGTTAATAGTGGACTTAGCTTCGCGGGAAACAATAAAAAGGCTGAGGTATCCGATTGGGAGAGGACTGAAGCTAATGTTGCTAGTTAAACAACTGATGCCTTGGTCAATGTGGGAGAAGATCGTGTTAGGACAGGTTTTTAAAAAGAAATTATGAACGGAACTAAAAAAAGGTTTGCTATCGTATTCCTATGAGCTGGAAGGGGCGAATGAAGTTGTTTAAAACAAGACTAAGAAAAGTGTATCTTATTTTGTTCGTAATAATCTTGTTAGTAATCGTTACCACTTTAATTGATAATCAAAAGCACTTGTATGGAAACGATATCGAATCAATTAAACGTGTCATCACTTCTTTAGAAGGTTATGAAAATGAATGGGTAGAAGTATTGGAGATTATGGATAGGGGAGATAATAGAATAGTTGGGTTATTGTTAAATAATGATCCTGGCTATATAATTTTCCAGAAAAATTCTGAAGGAAATTACAAATGGATAACGATACAAAAAAGTACTGGATATACAATAGATTCCTACGTTGTACCCTTAGCACAAGAAAACTCCAGTGAGGAGTTGCTATATATGATAGTTACAAACTGGGAAAATGAGGTTGCCAATTTGAAATTGACCATTAATGAAACAGTAATAGAGCGGGAATTCCAGCCTGGAGAGCCTTCTGTAACACTGATTGAGTTCCCTGAAGTGGATAATGAATCATATGAGATCCATAAAGAATTTTTTGATGTAAATGGTCAAGAGTTAAAGTTCTGATTGAACCTTGTACACCAGTCATGAATGATGTTTGTAGTGACTTTTTGATCAGGGAAAAGCAGCTTAATTTAATCGATATTTCGCATAACGGCAGTGGAGACTTTTTCTTCATATCGGCATGTCTCACAAATACAGACCCTACCCTTATTAATCATGGAAAACAACGAGCAGTTACCGCACGTGATTCCTTTTCGTAGTTGGTGAAAATCATACGAGGGTAGTTGTGAAAATGGGGAGTCTTTTATATGCAGTTATCAATCTCCCTTTCCATTTTTTATTCTTACAAGTCTATTATACATAATTTGAGCATCGTGAAAAAATATCTGCATAGAAAAAATGAATAAAACAACCTTAGCCTATTACAGAAATAAGCTAAGGTTGTTGATTTTTTAAAAATCTTATCTTGCTTTATTGAGAGATTTGTTAATAAACTTCTCAATGTTTTCCCATGTAGGTGAATAATCATCTAAGATTTGCTCCTGTCCACCTGGGTTCGTTCTGTACGCTGTATAGTCGCTAGCGCCAACGATTTGACCAACGGTATGTCCTGCATTTGGAACGAATGTATATTGCACTTCGTTACCAGCGGCAGCCATTGCTTCGTAAAGAATCTCACTTTGTCCGTATGGAAGAAGTGGATCTACCCCACCGTGGAATACGTGCATAGCTGGCATGTTGCCGTCAATATACGTTAGTGGGTTTGCCTTTGCTGTCAACTCTGGAACCGTTTGGATCGGGTGTCCGATTAGCATAGATTCCGGTGAATTTGGTGCGTCATGAGAGAACATAAAAAACGTTCCTTGCTCTTCCTGTTGTTTATCCATCAATAGAAAGTCAGTCGGAGGGAAGAATGGAACTGATGCTTGAACGGCACTAGATGTTTCTACACCTGTTTCGCCTTCGAATTCCCAAATGTTGCTAGTTGTTGCCGCGATTGCCGCAACCCAACCGCCTGACGAGTTACCTGAAATAGCAAAGCGGTTAGGGTCGATGTTGTACTCATCTGCGTTATCACGAAGCCAACGAATCGCTGATCGAATATCGTGAAGTTGACCAGGGAACTGCACCTGTGAACTAGAACGTACACTTACACCAGCAACGGCATACCCTTTGTTAGTGAAGTAATTAATTAAGTCGACTGGAACGCCTTGCTTACCAGTATCAGCAGTCCAAGCCGAACCTGATGACCAAATGATTAGAGGCATCTTACTTTTACCTGGTTTTTCAGGTAGGTATAAATCTAATAGATTTCCTCTTGTATTAGAAGGAACAGGATCAGTGTAGGCGATGTTTCTAATCTCCTCATAGCCGCGTACAGGCGAAGCCTCTGCAGATAAGGTCGGAAGCAAAGAAAGTAGTAAAGCGAATGACAAGGCAATTAACCCCATAGATTTAGCTAATTTTTTCGTAATCATGTTTTCATCCTTTCCTCATTAAAAAATAATGTTGTAAACCTCGCTAAATTCTTTTTTTAATATAATGTTTTTATGATTGCTACATCTGCAATGCTACTCCAATTGAACAACAAAAAAATTCTTCAAATACACCATCTCCTTTTTAGGGTTCGTGAGCGACAGTCTGTGAAGAATCGTGATGTAATAATATTGATAACGCTTACAAATAATGGTTGGTTTCTTCACTCCTTCCTCAAATAACATACGTTTATATTATATTTAAAAAATTCTGAAACAAATAGGGATTTTCTTACAAGTGAAACAAGTAAATGGAATGATAGTTTTTTACTATAAAATTAATTACAGAAATGAAAAAATACAACTTTATTATGCCTTTAGGATTACTGCGTTTACACTATATTTAACTCATAAAACAAGATAATGAAGGAATTAAATTGATAATCGTCTGATAGTACTAGGTTTGTTGGGGGGGCGTGGAAATGAATGTGGATGTATGATGAATTTCGTTCATCTATAATGAGATCGCTACTTTATGCATAGGTTATTAGATTCATGAGCGTACAAGTGTCAGTATGTTAAGAAGGTGAGCGCTCTTCCATTTATAAAAGTGAGTTCTTGTAATAAAATGGAGACTTATTTTCTTTTTTTACTAGAAAAAAGGGAATTAATGTTAAAATAAGTTGGCACGCAAGTTACGTAATCATTCACAATGACCTAGCAAGGAGTTGAAATCTTGGATAAGACAAAGTGGAAAAACCGAGCAAAGAATGTGTGGATGATCTTTCTTATAGTAATCGTAGGAAGTATTGTCTCCGCTCTTCTAACTGCTTTTTATTATGGGTTTGGATCGACTGAAGGCGGCATAGGAGAAAAAGCCTCTCAAGTGCTTAGAACGGCAACCCAAATGACGATGCCGAATGTTTATCTAGGTGGTGGCGGGATCAATACCAATGTATTTTTTACGATGAATATGGATTTTCATATAGGAAAGCAACTAGGACGAGAAAACAAAGGACTGGGGCGGTTGCATGGAAAGATGTTTTTTCACCAGCTTACGGTCAATAGAGAGTGGGCAGATGGGCAATATGATGTAAAACTCTATTTTCTTCATCCTCACTCTGTGGAAACTCAACCAGAAAGGGAACAGAGCTTTTACAAAGAGACGTTAGATGAGACATTTGAAACACTGAAAATTCTTCCTGAGGGAACGGTTTCTGAAGTGGCGATTACATTTGACCAACTGTACGACTTAGATGATGTGTATGATTTATTAGAAGGGTACGAGTTTGATATCGTATGGTATGCGATTGATACAGGGGTAGAAGGAGATGGAGATCCGCACCGTTCCCCGTACTTAAGCGCGAATTCAGGGATATTAGGATTTCATGAACGCTCCATCTTTGACCTCTCAGGAGGGAACGGCTCAATTGAGACTAGAGGAGAAGGTCAAAAGAGAGCAGACGCATTCAAAAGAGGGTTGCATTTGCTTGCTGAAAATGAAAAACTGGCAAATCGATATGTATGGTATATGGAGGAAGATAAGACTTTGGAAGAACGCTATCACTTTGTTGAAGAAAATGGAGTGAAAACGTATGGAGTCGTAGTGACAGGGCCGACTAAAGAGTTACTTGCACTACAAGAAAATGATTTCATTATCTATGCAACACTAGGTGAGGTAGATTTTTGGAATTGGTATAGCCGTCCAGCTAGTGGGACGATTTACAATTAAGGTGGGATTTCCATGCAACAATGTGAAAAATGCGAAACGCCATTTACGTGGAGGCATATCTTTTCATCTTCGTTATGGGGGTATAGGCCGATTCATTGTAGACAATGTGACTTGGAACATAAAATAACGATTTGGGGCCGATTTACTTTTGTATTTCTCACTTTAGTGCCATTCTATCTTTTTACGATGTTTCTTTCTCCGTTTACTACCTTCTTTTACACTTTTTCTATTGGTGTAATCATTTTGATAATCGGCTCGGTAGTAACACCGTACTTTTTGAAGTATAAAGCTAGGTAGTGATACGGTGAAAGAAGAAGGAGTGAACTGGATTGGATAAGAAATTCGCCTTCAAACAAAGCGGTGTATTCCTAGTAGCTATCTTGCTACTGACACTCTTCAATATAGGCTATGTATCAATCGAAATATATAAATCAAGCATGAGTCAACCTATGGTAAGTGGCTCTACAATAACAGAAGCCGAATTTTCGAGACTAAGCACCTTGTCTCAATATGCGCTTATTTTAGAAACGGCCTTTTTAATCCTCATTATCCTAAATATTTGCTTAACGATCACAAAAAGGAACAAACTAGTTCTTATAGGAATCTTGCTTCATCTTGGATTCCTAATTGTTTTGTTTTCCGTAAACACAGTGATAGCGGCTATTTTTCATGCTCCAGTTGGAAATATGAGGCAAATCGTGTATATTCCTTTTATCATCGTAGGTGGGGCCGCTAGTTATGTTGTGTTGAGGCATGTTATGGCAAAGCGTGGCGTGTTTTCTTTAAAATAAATGCTCAAGCTATCAGAAGAAAGGGGTCGATCTACATGACCAAACAATTAACCGTAAAAGACGAAATTCTCATAAAAGCAACTACAGCTAAAGTATGGGAAGTGCTAACGAAACCAAAACATGTCAGACAATGGGATGAGCTGCCTGATGATTACCCAGAAGAGGATATGACTTTAGGAAGCAAGGTAGTCTGGGATCTTCCTAACGGTGGACAGTCTATTACAACCATTGTGAAAGCTGAGGAACAAAAAGAGTTAAAGATCGCTTTAAACGTGACAAATTGGGAGATCCAACCGGCTGAAGGAGATGTTGCGTACGTGTATCAGTTAGAAGAAAGAGGGAACGATACGTTACTAAAAATAGAGATTGGTGATTTTTCTTTAATAAAGGACGGGAAGATGTATTATGACGCTTCCGTAGAATTCGCCGAAACTTCTAAGAAGGTGATTAAAGATTTAGCGGAACAGCAATAAGAAGATCATTCGTAAAGGAGAGATAACGTTGGAGAAAGTCAAAACTCATCCGTTCATCCTGATTGCGCTGCTCGCAAGTTCAATTTCCATGGCACTATATGCTTATAGAAATTTTAGTAATCAAGAAATAGGGTTCGGTGTGACCTTTACGTTATTATCTTTGTTTCTAATTGGATTGACGATATCGGGTTTTAAAAGAAATAGAAAAATAGATGCTGAATTAGAAAGAAGCGGTCACTTCAAGGAAAGATGACCGCTTCTTTCTTTGAGTTAGTCGAGGGCTTATGTACAAGTTACTTGTCCTTACCTAAAGCATCGCGCTCAAGTGCTCCGGGCATTTTTTCTAGCCATTCGTTTTTGATCATTAATTCTGCGCCATCATCCGCAAACGTTCCTACTTCGGCTATGAGTCGTAGGTAGGCTGTTGTGATATCTCGTCTATTGCTTGTTGCAACCGACATCCCATAATTACTAAGTCCCATTTCACTTAAACCTAATGTGTGAAAAAGCATGAGCTTTTCTGAAAAAGGTGCTTCCGTTGAGCCTGTTACTTCTGCAACGGTTGATTGTGGAGCAGGTAAGTGATCGTCGCGTAACAAAGAGCTAAATACCTCCACATGCTTTTTAGAAATATCTCTTGCTCTCGTAAGGTAGCTTATGATTTCCTTTGTTTTGGCTACTTGGGAGAATCCAGTCATCAAAGTCTCACCAATGGTATTTGAAATGATATTTACATATAAATGGGTGATTTCCACTGAATTTACCGGTCTACGGTCCCCTAGCAACCCATTTAACCAGCCTTCTTTTTGAACATATTCCACCGTTTCTGGATATTCAATAGTAGGAGGTCTAGTAAAAATTCCTTTCTCCTGCAAAAGGGTTGTCGAATTGTTTAAGAGCTCTGCAGAGGTTTTTACATTATGGTTAAAAAACTCACGTATGTCTAAGCGAGCGGCAGTCCCCAGTGCTAACGAATACGTTGCTAATCCTTGTATCCCCATCTGTCTTACATAAAACAACATGAAAGAATCTGAAAATAACTTAGGTGCATGTACATTTACATCATGATCCGTAAAACCGTGTGGAACAGGGAAGTTCTCTTTCTCAAAAAGCTCATTTTTATAATTGAGATGTTCCTCCGTTAAGCCAAGTGCATACTCGATGATAGGCTTGATCTCCGTATCTTCAACGTTATGTAAAAAATATTGAAGGACGCAGTTTGCCATAGAATCGGCCAAGTACCCGCTCCAAAGGGTGCCAATCTCAGACGAAGTTAATTTCATTTCATTGTGGTTCATGTGACACACCCTTTTCTATGTTTGACTTATTTTATCATCTCCAAATTCTGTTCATTTATGAATACAAACATGTCATGATGAGATGAGAAAAACAATTGAAAAAGATCCTAGTCATTTTGACAATTATTGTTGTCAAAATGACTAGGATCCTATATATTGTTAGTAAGGTAGGTGGCAGAAATTGTTAAAAAACCGATTGAAAGAACTGCGTGCTCGAGATGGGTATAACCAAACAACCTTAGCCAAAAAAATTAAGGTTTCCCGTCAAACGATTAGTTTAATTGAACGTGGGGACTATGCGCCATCCGTCACGATTGCGCTAGCGTTGGCAAGATTATTTGATGTCGCTGTGGAAGAGATTTTTCAACTTGAAGGAGAGGATAAGGATGAAGAATAGTAGGGGGAAAATGATCATCATTACAATAGGAGCTGCGGTTGGTGGCTTTTTTACAGCTTTTCTTGCATTGTTCTTAAGTGATCAAAATTTAGTCCTCGATAGTCAACGATTGATGCAAGGGGTATTATATGGATCCATCATGATGTATTTTCTTTTTATGTTGTTGTTTTTCTTCACTCGCAAGCAATTAAAAACAGCAAATGAGATTTGGGATGAAGATGAGAAAGAAGATTATGTAATGAGGAAAGTAACGAACTTAATTGGATACAGTTCGTTTATGCAGTTAGCAAGTATTCTTATTTTTGCCCTAGTATTAATTAATATGATTGACTCAGATGGATTCGGATTCTTACTTTATCTTGCTGGAGCGTGGGTCCTACTCTGGCTCTCAGGTCAATTTATAAAAACGGGTTATAAAGAAAACAATACGTATCTTCCAGATTTGAAATACTTCTATAAAAAGAATGAATCGATCACGAGTTACGTGAGTCGGTTGGACGAAGCACAGAAGTTTCAAGTATATAAATATTGCTTTTCCATTGTAGAGAAAATGAAAATTCTCTTTCTTGCGGCTTTTGGAATAGCGGTGTTTGTCACGCTCATTTTTGAACTTTCGCCGCACTTGGTGCTTGGCATTATGACACTGTGGTTCATTTTTCAGTATATTACGATTCGAGAAAGTAAAAGGGTTAGGGTTTGAAGATGGTAAGGTTTGTAGGGAAAGGCATCCTGTTGATAATGTTAGTTGGTTGCTCTCAGGTAGAAACGAAAAAATTAGATGAAGAAGCAGTGAAATCTTTAACTGCTGTTGCAGAAAAAAACCGATTTTATTCAGACCATTTGTTTGACGAGGTGCCAAATTATCTCTATGATTTTTCAACAAACCGAGAAGAAGAGCTACCGGAAGACCTTTTACAAACATTAAGAATAACCAATACGACAACTCCAAGTTTGACAAAAGAAAACATGATCGAGGATGTAGAAGTTTTGCATCTTACGTTGAAATATATGTACGCGCTCTATGAATATATGGGTGGAGACGAAGCGTTTGAAACAGCGAGAGATGAGATGATCCAAACAATTGAAGAGCTGCCGGATGAAACAACTATCCATGCACATCAAATGATAGCTATGTTGAAAGAACACTATCACTTTATTGTTGATGATCATTTTCTTATTAATCATGAGCCTATAGTTGAGTCAGAGCACCGTTTTTATTTTTCAGAACAAGTTCGTTTCCGTCAATTGGAAAACGGGGAGTACTCCGTTGTAGGTGATGAACAGGTTAGATTGAAGGAGATAAATGGCGATCACAATATCGACTCTTATCTAAAACCCTCTTTGCATGACGATGGAAACCTCGTGTTCATTCTAGGTTTGTTTTCAGAGGACGTAACGAGTGAAGATAGAGAGTGGGAGTTCACATTTGAAGATGAAACAACAGAAACAATCACTCTAGATCTTATGCCAAACAAGTTACCGAGACATCAAATTGGTGATCCGTTTGCATTAACAGAAAAGGAAGGGGTTCCTTGGCTGCAAATACGTAGCATGTTTGCTTATGAACAAGCCCCGTACGATTACTATGACATCATCAATACGGCAAACGAACTAAAAGAACAGCCTTACTTTGTCCTTGATGTAAGAGGAAATCAAGGCGGGAGTATGATTTTAGTAGATAAATGGCTCGAAGCTTTTTTTGACCAGTCGATTAGTTGGAGTTCGCAATCCATTCATTTGTTTTCTAACACAACGAGTACGTTTGTAGAAGATACGATCGAGTTGTACCAATCGCAAGCTGGTCTTTCATCGCAAACCTTCGAGGATGACTTCACGCACTTGTACAGAGTGGAAGCCTTTGGTGAGATTACGGACCCGCAGTGGGAGATCGACTCCACTACGATGCAAACCGTTCAAGACAACGAGACACATATTTTTATTTTAGTAGATAACGATACAGCTTCTGCCGCTGAACACTTAGTATCTAAGTTAAAATTAGCTAATCGTACAACGATAATAGGAGTGAATACGAGCGGCTCGATCATAAGCGGCAATTCCTTAATGTGGCGCCTTCCGAATACACAAATAGAGTTGTTCACTCCAACCTTTTTTAACTACCATCCTGATTTATTGCAAAAAGAAACGGTTGGCATTCAACCTGACTTGTGGGTGACGGCACCAGGAGTAGAAAGTCGGGTGCTTGCGTTTATAGAGGAACATACAGCGGGGACGTCAGGTCTAATTTATGCAAAGTGATGTCGTCGGTGAGAGGGAAGCTGGGGATGGGAGCGTTAGAAGGGTCGAGTAACGTCGTCGGTGAGAGGAAAACCGAAAATGAGAGCGTTAGTCGGGTCGAGTGGCGTCGTCGATGAGAGGAAAACAGGAAATGGGAGCGTTAGTCGGGCCGAGTGACGTCGTCGAAAAGAGAGAAACCTCATTCGGGAGCGCTAGACTGAGCAAGTAACGTTGTCGCAATAAAGAAAAACCAGAACCGGGAGCGTTAAACGGTCTTGCTAACGGTAACCGAAGTGAAAAAAGCAATGGGCGCCCCCCTAACAGGTTCGGTTGATGAGGAGAAAAGTGCAAATAACAATGTAAATAGTATGCTAATCAGCATATATATTAACAGCCAATTGATAATATATATATGGCAAGTAAAAACGCTCAGAAATCTGAGCGTTTTTTGATGTAACTTTTTACTATTCTTATTTCATTTACGCCTCCGTTTAAGTTTACAAATAGCCATTTTTCAGACAAAATATAAAATTTGCATCTGAAAAGACCCTATCTGTTAATAGGATCTTAAATAATTTGTTTAGTTAATTTTCACCTGGAAATAGAACAGCTAATATAACAACATTATTGTTAATCAATTTATAATATACTCTAAACCTTTTAACAACTACCCTTGTAATCCCTTTGTATTTTCCGAATTCTTCAGTGTACGTTTGTCCTATTATTCGATTCTTTAATAGATCTTCCGTTTCGATGATAAACTGAAATATAAAATCGAGAGTCTCTTCAGGTGTGAACTTTTCGCTCCTAAACTGAGTAAGTTTTCCCTTAACAGTAGGTGACCAAATAACATTTCGGTCATGCATTACATAAAATCCTTTTTAGACAGCGAATTTAATAATTCTGAAGTAGACATACCACGACCATTTTCATACTGCTCCACACTTTCTTTTAACATGCGTTTAAGTTCAGGATTTTCTTCAGCTTCAGATTGTATAGATTTTTTATCATCATCTTCTTGTAAAACAAGTGTAAATTTTCCTTTGCCAGGAATAGAAAACTGTAATACAGAGTTATCACTATTCATATTCTCAATATATTTCATAAGCTCTTCTGAAGATTGAATTTTCCCCATACTATCTTATCACCACCGTTGTTATCCTTTTTCTTATAATATCATATCCATTAAACATGTTACGAATTAAATATACTTATTGTGGTAACTAAAATACCCCATTCGCTTTCGCTCCATTTTGATATGAGCATCCGGATATTACACTTACAGCTCTATAGTCCAGAACATGGCATTCGTGGTGATCTGAAAGAAGGAGAACAGGTTGAATCGTCGATCGATCAACGAACGAAGGTCCCTCCCTGTTTATAGTTTGTGTGGCACTTCGAAACAGCCGTTGAGCAAATTGTGGAACGCATGAACAAAGGTGGTAAGCTATATTACGTTGGGGCCGGAACGAGTGGTCGTTTAGGTGTCCTTGATGCATCCGAATGTCCGCCCACTTTTGGTGTCGAAAAAGATCTTGTAATTGGCTTGATTGCCGGGGGAGACAAAGCACTTCGAAATTCAATCGAGGATGCAGAGGATAATACAGAAGCTGGAGCGAAAGAAATAACAGAGATGATTACGAAAGCCGATGTTGTAGTTGGAATTGCTGCAAGCGGTTCGACTCCTTATGTTATTGGTGCGATGGAAGCCTCCAAACAACTAGGAGCGTACACCGTCGCGATTTCTTGTAAACGAAATGCCCCGCTCAGTACATATGTTGATTGTCCCATTGAATTAGATGTCGGTCCCGAAGTTGTTCAAGGATCAACACGACTAAAAGCAGGAACAGCTCAAAAAATGGTATTAAACATGATCTCAACAACAACGATGATCAAACTTGGCAAGGTGTACGGTGATTTAATGATTAATGTTCAAGCGACAAATGATAAACTGCGAAAAAGATTAAACGCTATTGTCCGGGAAATTGCCAATGTTGATACGAAGACAGCTAATCAATTTATTGAACTGGCAGGTGGAGACCCCAAAATGGCTATCTTAATGAACAAATACCAACTAAGCCGTGAAGAAGCACAAACGGTGCTTACAACGAGCAAAGGTCATTTACGAAAGGCGATGCAGCTCTTAGAAAACTAAAGAAAAAAGCGAAAAGACTTGCAGTAGAGCACAACTCTCTGTAAGTTTTTTCACTAAATAGAAGAACGAAGTAGGAGTGAACCAAAACGATGCTTCTAAAAAACGTAGATATTTATACAGAGAACGGATGGATCAAAAACGGGTACATTCTAGTAAACGGGACAAAAATCGAAGCCATCGGACCAATGAGTGACTTCCAAATTAGCGATTTTACGGGAGAGGTGCTAGACGGAAATGGCCTGCTAGCAATTCCGGGCTTTATTGATAGTCATATTCACGGAGCGAATGGGGCCGATGTGATGGACGCGACGCCAGAAGCACTAACAACGATGGCGAAGGCGCTCCCGGCAGAAGGAACGACAAATTTTTTAGCAACGACCATCACTCAATCACCTGAAAACATAGAAAAGGCTCTACTAAATGTAGCTCAGTTTCAAAACCACCCAGCTCAAGCGGAAGTGCTAGGTGTTCATCTAGAAGGGCCATTTATTGAAAAAGACAAAGCAGGTGCCCAGCCGAAAGAGTATGTGATCGAGCCGTCCATAGAACAATTTAAGAAGTGGCAACAACTCTCAGGCAATCACATTAAAACGATTACGATCGCCCCTGAGAAGGATGTCGATCGCACATTTATCACCTATCTAGCTAGTACAGGGGTAAATGTATCAGCCGGGCATACCAATGCAGGCATAGAGATAATGAAGGAGGTTGTTCAAGCAGGGGTCAATCAAGCCACTCATTTATGCAATGCTATGACAGGAATCCATCACCGTGATATCGGTGTGGTAGGGGCGGCATTCTTACTTGAAGACATTCAAGCAGAGATTATTGTCGATGGCATCCACGTATCAAAAGAAATGATCAGGCTCATTTATAAAACGATCGGACCAGAGAGGTTGCTGCTTATTACAGATTCGATTCGAGCAAAAGGACTCGCTCCGGGGACGTATGATTTAGGTGGGCAACTAGTTGAGGTTGATCTGAAACAAGCCACATTACCGGATGGAACCTTAGCCGGAAGCATTGTGAAAATGATCGATGCTGTTACGTATATGCGTGACTTTACAGGTGCAACGATTGAGGACCTGATTCGAATGGCGAGTACGAATCCAGCTAAGCAACTAGGAGTTGAAGATCGAAAAGGTAGCATTGCGGTTGGGAAAGACGCGGATCTCTTATTGGTAGACCAAGAGCTTTCGATTCAATATACATTTTGTCAGGGGAGACTGGCATATAAGGCAATGGATTTCTAAATAGGGAGATACTGATGTGGGAAGCGCTCTGTTCATTGAACAGAGCGCTATTAAATATAAACTTTTAGTTGGTTTGATTTTCGGTTAACTCGACTCATCCACTCTCTCAATCACAATCTCATCCGCTTCCCCTAAATGACGATCTACAGCACGCAGAACGTTCTCTCTCACACGATACGCTCCTTCTTGTGTGCCGTCGACGATGACGCGGTGCAACGCTCCGTTGCCGTTGTCTATCGTTTCATCTTCATCGGGACCGCCGTTAGCATCATCGGAACGCTGTAAATTAAATGCACGTTCTAAACCATTTACATGGCCACGTGCCACCGTTCTGAGCCAATCAGGATCACGTAGCTTTTCGGCATCTTCATCGTTGTCAATAAAACCATTCTCTGTTAACAGAGCAGACATCCTCGTTTCTCGTAATACGTGGAAATTCGCTTTCATTTTCCCGCGGTTATCGAGGTCATTGACGCGTGTAATCTCCTCATGCATGATGTCACGATACTGTGCAGTCTGTGATGAATCCGATAAACTATCATGAATATAATCTTCGTACCCTTGTGCCGTACCATCTGCTCCGTTTACATGAATGGATAGAAAGTAATCTGCTCCCCATGAATTGGCATCACTAGAGCGTTCGCTTAAGCTAACATCTGTATCCGTTGTTCGACTCATTCGAACATCCACATCGACATACTCGTCCTCTAACATGTCGCGAATCATAAGCGCGATATCTAAAACGATATCTTTTTCCTGCATCCCATTTCCGGTAGCTCCTGTATCAGAACCACCATGTCCAGGATCTAAATACAACTTGAACATGGAATACCACCTCCTATAGAGATCATATTCAAATGGGTCTTTGTGCGTACGGGCATATGGGTACATACAATGCACGGTAGCAGGTGATGCACGTATGATTATTTTAAAAATAATAAGCGAAAGTAAGGACTAATTACTATAGTGAAAGGTAATCTTGTAGAACTCACAATTCTACTAACCTAAAAGGGCCCTTGGCATGATGCCAAGGGTTTTTTGGGGGGACTGCTACTAATTAGATTAGTTTTCTTCTGTAGTAACACTGTCTGCAACTGTACCTAGATTTCCTAGTGCTCCTAGAATTCCTTGTAGGACACCAAGTAACTGTTGAACTTGACCTTCAGTAAGGTCTCCAGGTGAACTTACTCTTACACATGGTAACTCTACTTGAAGTTCAATCCCTAGAAGAACAATATCAATTGGGCAGGGAATTCCGATACATAGGATTTCATCGCCCGTACAACAGCTGTCAGGACAAACGTTATTATTGTTATTTCCCATCTCTTTTCCTCCTTTCTCTTAAGATAATTCTATCTATATGTTTATAGAAACTTATTGCTTGTTTGATCACCTAAAAGAAACGTTTTTCTATTGAAAGAGAAGAAAAAAGGCAAATTACTAGGTTTGATCTGTCCATTCTTTTTTTTATAGGAAACATAAACTATAAAAAAGATAGATGAGTTACAAACATAATGAAATAAAAGGAGAGAGGATCTTTTGGAGGAAAAAGATAATTTACCGAAAACAGATGTAAGCCGAGATGGTCAAAAACCGGTCGTTCAAAAAAAATATACGATAGGTTTATTGGTGTCACGTTCTAATAAACGGGTAAAAAAGTATCTTACTGGTTTACTTGATTTGGCAGATTGCTGTGAAGACGGAGTGGTTGTTGTTTTTTCATTAAAAGGGATAAGCAGAGAACGACAGGTCATTAATGGATATTTATACAATGCCTCTGAGAGAAAGTGGGAGCCGGCTACCTTTTCTATACCAGATGCCATCATTAATCGAATTTCTTTAAAGAGGAAATGGGTTCAATATTTTGAGGATACAGTAGGTTGTAACATGATTAACAATTTCACTTTTAGTAAATGGGACATGTATCAATGGCTTTCGAAAAATCCGAATTTTAACAAGTATTTACCATTAACACAAATCATTACTGAACCGAAAGTCATTATTGATTTTTTAGAACAATATAAAGAAGGATATATTAAGCCTATTAATGGAAGCTACGGGAAGGGAATTTATAAAATTTCCAAGGAAGATGAAATCTTTAAACTAGATGTTAGTCGTGATAGGAAGAAAACACAATCAATGTACGTCAATTATGAAGAACTAACGGAGTACTTTAGGAAGATTTGTAAGCGGAGAAACTATATTATTCAACAAGTAATTGATTTATATGTTGTAGATCGGCCGGTCGACTTTAGGTTAATTACAGTAAAAAATGGATTAGGAGAGTGGAGAGATGTAGGCTTACTTGCTAGAAAAGGAGTAAAAGGGGAGATCGTGAGTAATACGGGAGTTGTTAAAAATGGGAATTCTGCGTTGCAAAACGTATTGTCAATACGAAGGAATGAAGCAATAGAGCTAAGAAAAAAAATGATTGATGTTTCTTTAGAAGCAGCTAAAGAAATGGAAAGATACGGTGGTCCGAATGGAAATCTGGGGAATTTAGGATTTGATTTAGCGATAGATAGAAACAAAAACCTATGGATCATCGAGATAAATCATCGAAACCCACGTCACCGCATGGCGGTTGATGCAGGAGAAAGTGGCATGTACGTTCAAGCAAATAAATTAATGATGGACTTCGCAATAACTTTAGCAAAGGCGGAGGGTCAATAAAATAAAAAGATGAAAACCCTACTCTATCAGTCTATTTAGGCCTGATAACTTTTTCATATGTTAGAAGGGAGGCTTGATTAGGAGGAGGGTTAGTCTTGAATATAAGATGGATACCAACTGAGGAAGTAGACACGATCTATTTCCCGAAAAGTTTTTCGGAATCTACAGTTGATTCTGTAGAAAGAATCAACTTTCAGTTTGGTTCTTGGAATAGAGAACTTTCTGTCAGATTTTTAGAGAACTTACCTGATCATACGATGGGTCTTTCTGAAAATCTAAAAGAGGAAGTGTTCATTCCAGATCAATGCTATGAAATAAGCATGAAGAATCATCATGTGAATTTGGGGCCAGTTATTTTGTATTTAATATCGGAGCGATTTATTCAACGCTTGGATAAAGTCAAAGAACGGATTGAACAGAACGTTCCAATAAACGGGTTAATCCTACTTAGTACGGTGTCAGGAATTAATATGGATAATGAAACGATCAAAGGTTATTATTTTCAACCTAAATCAGGTACAAAGAAAGCCCAATGGATAGAAGGAACATTCCGTTACCCGGGGGCTATTTTTAGAAGAGTTTCCGTGCCACTCGAGGTTAATAAACATCTATATGAAAGGACGAATGGCTGTATATTTAACTCTAATTATTTTAACAAATGGGATATGTGGAAGTGGTTGGAGCCTGATGCGTTCATAAGAAACCACCTTCCTTATACACAAGAGTTAAATACACTAGATGATATGTATTTTATGTTAGATGTTTATCAATCTATTTATATAAAGCCTAAAGATGGATCAGCAGGGAAGGGAATTATTCAGATTACGTATGATGGTGATGCATACCAACTATCCACAAGCGACCATCAAATGAGTAAGGTGAAGAGTCTAGGTCAGAATCTACTGATTCAAAATGTGATCAATCAGAAAAATAAGTATATGGTTCAACAAGGAGTTCCTTTCGTACATGAATCAAGGCATGTTGACTTTCGAATGTACATGCAAAAAGACGAAACGAAGCAATGGACGTATTCTGGGTTAATTGCTAGGTTTGCTAAACAAGGCAGTGTTACTACGAACTTACGAAACCTTGAATATTTACAGGATGGAAAAGAGGCATTGAGAGAGCTCTTTGAATTAGATCAAGAAGATATAGAGCAACTAGAACAAAAGGTTATAAACATTTGCCTGCATGCATGTCAACTTCTTGATCAACATGGTTGTTTTGGGGACATTGCCATTGATTTTATTTTAGATCATCATCAGCATGTCTGGTTACTGGAAATGAACAAGAGGTATGGGTACAAGAGTTTATCCTTAATGGGAGATACCGACCTATATAGCGACATTATCAAGAAACCTTTCCTTTACGCAAGTGCCTTAGCTGGCTTTGGTATGGAAGGAAAAGAAGAACATGATCTAAATCAACAGGCGAGAAAAGCTGATATTCAACCTATGAACAAAAATACGAATTATAAACTGATAAGAGAAAAGACGGATGAACATCCAACTTTTTTTGCATCAGATCATCAAGTTGTGATCGGAAAGAGAGTCGTTGATGTTTAGAAAGTTTTCAAGCAATCAGGAAAGACAATAACTTTATCAATGGCGCGGAGTCTATAAGGGAATCAACGGAAGAGTAGTTTTTTAGTATAGGAATGAAGGGTAAGAAAGGAAGATTAATAAAAAGAAGGAGATTCTCACTATGAAAAAAAACGTTACAGTGTATTCTAAGGATGGTTGTTATTACTGTGTAATGGCGAAAAACTATTTAGATAAGCATGGGATTGACTATGAAGTTGTTAATGTAAGCAAAGCTCCTGAAGCAATGCAGGAGATGGTAACAGCAACAGGACAAAAAGGAGTACCTCAACTAAAAATTGGTGATAAATGGGTAGTTGGATTTAACGCAAGACAAATATGGAAGAGCTTAGAAGAGTAAGAGGAGAGGCATTCCCTCTCACTCTACTTTTATGAAAGGGGTCAGACCCCTCGTTCACACTTCACCGCGTTACTAACCAGCCGAGGGGTCTGACCCCAAATGATGGCGCATTTTCTTAAGGGCACTTTGCTTCCATTGGCGGACGGATATAGGAGAGACGCCATAGGTAGCGGCAATTTCATTTGTATGTTTCTGCAAAAAGATCGCCTCATGAACCCACGTTTTCTCCCGGTCTGTTAAGTGAACGGTATAGGAATCTAGCATCTCTTGTTCAAGTGGAGTCATCTCCCACTCACTTGGTATATATGCGAACCGCACATCATCAGCTATTTCGTTTCGCTCGGCATACTTCGTTTCTTTCGTAAGCAACGTCATAAACTTTCCGCGAACCGTTGAAATCGCAAAGGTAGAAAAATTGCCTTTACTAGGGTCAAATCTCTCATAAGCTTCCCAAAGCGCAATGCGACCAAGCTGGAGAAATTCATCAAAATCTTTATAAATACGCAAAGAGACCATTTGCTTCTTAATCATAGGTTCATAGTTTTCTAACACAACATCAAACGTTTCCTCTTCTTTATACACATGAACATCCTTTTCGAAAACGCGTTTTCTCGTAAATTCCGTCGGTATGTTCAAAATAGCGGATAGAAGTAAGCTACGTCACATGCCCATTTCTAATAAAGAGACGCATCACACAAACCGCTTTTTAACAGTACATTAGATGATTTACTAGAAACAGAAGGGAAGAAGAACAAAAAAAAGATGAATTCATCCTTTTTTGCAAACCGCAAAAAAGTCCCTCTAGACGACCGCATGTGGAGGAACTTTTTCATGAACGTATCTAGTTTGTAATTTCCTCATACTAAATAAATCGCAGCAGTTAAACAGTGACATGAGTTTGAAAATGAAGAGTTGCTCTGAAAGAAAGCCATCCACTTAATGCTTTTATCGAAGAGATAGCCCTTTTTATCAAAAGAACTTATAATCGCATAAGCATTGCTGAACAAAAGATTCATGACTGTCACTCCCTTTTTCAGGTAGTGTGCTTCAGAAAATGGAAATTATGCACGAAGATGGGTAAAAAAAAGAAAGGGAAATCTGACAGGTCAAAATGCTTCCTTCAAATTAATTGTCAAATTATCTCACAACCCCCTTGTCTAATCTCCTTTTTCAGACTATTATAATAAATAAGAAAACAAGTAAAAGGAGCGAATCAATATGATGAAAAACTTGAAAGTGAAAAACCATTACTTAGCGGAGATCGAACATACTGGTGAAAAAAATTACAAAAACCGTTGGAGCTGGGACATTTACATTGCAGCAGATGAAAACGAAGAGTACCGAGGCAAAGCGTTAGCACCAGGTAAGGGGATTGAAATTCCTTGGACGAAACTAACAGGAAAAGACTTACTAGCTGAAATGATGGGCCTTTGTGAATCTCAAATGCCAAAGTGTTCGTAACGGTACCCACCATGGATCAAGACGATTATCAACCCAACCAACAAACAAATAGAACGAACGAAAACCCCTAATGCATTCCGGTAAACGGAAGTAATAGGGGTTTTTCATATGAAGGTAACAAAATGGGTTCCAAGTAAGAAAAATATGAGCATACTTTTCTTACTTTAACTCCGGTAGCAAAAGTATATTTTATTTATTAACTCGTTTACGTTTGCTTCTAGAAGGTAAGATGTTAATAATATCTACATAGCCATCATTTTCATGAACAGCATAATAAATAATATAGTTCAACATCTTATGCCTACTCTTCCCATATGTTAATCTACGGAGACCTTTAAAATTCCCGCTTTCAACAGCTAGACCAATAAACGGGTTTTTAGAGAGAGTTAATTCAATGTAATCAATTATTTCGTCTTCTCTTGAATACCACCAAGATAAGGGTTCTTCCCCTTGGTCAGCAAAAAATTGTTGAATTCTATTTGTTGAATTCTATTTAAGGATAGTTCAAATTCTTCTGTGAACAATACAATATATCTACTGCTATTTTCTTTGCCCATGGCGTCTAGATTTCAACTCACTTCCAGAATACCTTTTCATATCTGGGTTGTCTAAATACCTTGACAATGATGCTTTTAGTTCAGGATATTCATCAATTTCTTTTGGTAGATCATCATGTTCACTTGAGAATGATTCGAGTTCATCATTTTCTACTTCTATTGAAAATAGTTTCTCATTTATGACGAAACTTCCGGAATCTCTTCCTTGGAGAGCTTGATAAAGTTCTTTTTTAGCGTGTTCACTTAAGGTATTCATTTCTATCACCTCAGTTTAATTATCTCAAATACTAGTTAAACAATTCCATCCGTATTCTGATGTTTATTTAAAAATTAAACTAAAGCTAGGCGTTTTTTACGATCTTTAGAATATTATTTATATTGTATCATGATAAGAAACTGTAATTACTTGATTCGAGTTTTTGTATAGAAAAATAAGCAGTCTGATTAATTTGGACTGCTATCTAGCTGATCATATTTTGTTGTAAGCTCAACCAGAATTAGTTAGCCCGTGGCAGACGCGTTTATATATGGTACTGGCATTTTCACATGATGCGTATTACGCATATGCTCAAACATTTTATAAAATAACAGACTACATGTTGTAACATTCAACCTGTAATAAAAGAGCCCATCCTCTTTCTCTTCTTTCATCGCCACTTCACCTGTAAAAGTGCATTGTGAGAATAGTTCGACTTTTAAAACGAGAGGTACCTCTTTTAAAAGGGGAAAATCAAGATTAGTCGAAAAGGATAATCCTTCGGAGCTAAGATCATAAACAGAAACCTTTTTCTTACTAGATTTGATCACTTGGCCATTGAATTCTGCAATACTAACATCTGCGTTCATTGGCTTTTGAAAATTCATGCTAGGGTATAACAGCGATTTCATGACCGTAACCTCCGCTACATTAAGTTTATACTGCTATCATAGGGCAAACGTTGTGCGAAGTGTGTTGGATTATGTAGGTGAATAAAAATAATTAGAAAAAAATGGAGCTATAACCTATTTTATTCCCTAGTATTACGGTGTGTTTTTATTATTAGGAGTAACCATGTTTTTCCATAGACGGCTAGACAATGATATGATTAATGTAATTGAACGAATACAGGGGGGAACTATGTTAAAAACGATAAGAATAATATTAGCCATAATTGTCGTTATGTTAGCAGGGTTCAGTATGATAACTCAAAACTTTGAGTTTATGCCGTTATTAATGTTGATTTTAGCTCTAACTATGTTTATTACAGGCATTATGGAACTTCAGAAGACTAAAAAGAGATTTTGGGGATATGTGAGTATCGGTGCTTCTTTGTTTGTGCTTTATGTTTCTGTAGAGGGTTTCTTAATGATATAAATGGGAGCATGAAGGCGATGAAGGACAAACCGAGGTTGGAAGAATGAAGAAATGTCTTTCATGAAGGCGATGAAAGACAAAGCGAGGTTGAAAGAATGTAGAAATGTCTTTCATAGAGCCAATGAAGGACAAACAAGGGTTAAATAAACGAGCAAGTGTCCTTCATCCATTCAATGTTGGTTAAAAACCTAACTAGATTGCCAAAATACTGGTAGAATTAAATGAGATCATGAAACCAATACAAAAGAAAAATCGTAATAGCTACAGGGGGTGTTAACATGAACAAACCAAAAACGGATAAATTGCTAAAAGGGCTTGTTGGATCCAGTGTCGCGCTCTTTGGTTTAACAGGGTGCTCACCGGGGCTTCAAGAGGAACTTCTCAATGTTCCCGTTGAACCAGAAGAAACGGTCCAACCAGATGCAACAACTGGCCCGCCTTCACCGGATGAAGCGGATTGTGATACATGGACGTGGGATGAGGAAGCAGAAGGCTACCAATGCATCGAGGAAGGAAGCGCAAATCACGGTCACTATTACTACGGTGGGATGTGGTTCCCGACAATGGCAGCGTTTCTTGCAGGGAGAGCGACTGCTGGAGGGGGCGGTGGTGGCCAAGTAAGGCAACCCGCGACAGGCACCCAGCCTGACCAAAATGTCAGTCAGCCTCGTCAAGATCAAAATCAAACAAGAAGTCCAAACCGAGCAACCAATCCACGCTCTGGCATGGGTGGCGGTGGTAGTTTTGGCGGATAATCATACGGCCAAGCGCGATGAGTTTTACGAGACAATCTCTACGTTTTGGGACCGGTTATATGGAATGGAGTACGCTCTTTATGATTGTTTGGAGTTGTCTGATACGGACGTAGCGGATATCCGAACAGCAACAAAAGAAGCGTATAACGTTTATAAAAAAATGGTTCGGCTTATACGACAGGCTTCAGATGAGACGCTGATTGATTTAGGGTTTCCCGGGAAAGCGCTAGAGTTCTTACGAATGCAACTTCTACCTTATGAAACGGTGATTGGTCGCTTTGATTTTGTGCAAACGAAAGATGGACTAAAAATACTCGAATTTAATGCTGATACGCCGACGTTTATTCGAGAACTGTTTGACGTAAATGGTCATGTTTGTCAAGAGTTTCGGATGACGAATCCAAATGCAGGGGAAGATGACTATTTAGGAAAATCGATTCGAAATAGTGTGTTTCATTGTGCTAGGCAAATCGGAGTAACCGATCATCCTTATGTCGTGTTTACGGCACATGAAGAAGACGTTGAAGACCGTGAGACGATGATGTATTTGATGAATGTTTCTCAAATAAAGGGTGCGCGCTTTGTACCGTTATCCATGCTGCAAGTAGTTGCAGGGGATGGCGTGTATGATTCAGAAGGCATGCGGATTGACGTGGTTTACCGGCACACGTATCCACTTGAGGCATTACTAGAAGATGTGACGGATGACGAGTATCCGATTGGCATCGAATTTATGAGATTAGTCGAGCGGCGAAAAGTTGGAATGCTTAACCCGGTATCAGCCTTCCTGATGCAAAGCAAAGCCGTTATGGCTGCAATCTGGGGGATGCACGAGCAGCGCCATCCCTTATTTACAGAAGAAGAACATAAGGTCATTAGTCGCTACTTTTTGCCGACCTATTTAGATGAAGAACCGTTTCTTGCATCAGGTGTTACATATGTATCCAAGCCAGCCTTTGGCCGAGAAGGAGATACGGTTGAAGTAAGACGTCAAGGCGAGACGCTGTTTCAGCAAAAAGCCAAGTCGTATGCTCAGTATGTGAAGGTATTTCAACAATACGTTGACTTACCTAGTGCAGATGTACAGACGGAAATTGGAACCGTTCAAGCCCATTTATTAATCGGGAGTTTTGTTGTTAATGAAAAACCAAGTGCATTCGGCATCCGAGCCGGAGCGCAAATTACGGATAACTTATCTTACTTTTTACCTTGCGGAGTGAAAGGAGCAAATGAATGGACTTAACGTTTTATTTACAAACCTTTGATCATTTTATTATCTATTTAGCGGTGTCCCTTGTGCTATTCCTAGTCGGGACGTATATTTTCAAACTCGTCACACCTTACTCAGAACGAGCTCTAATCAAAAACGGCAACACGGCTGTTTCATTGAAACTATTAGGAAAAATGGCCGGACTTGTGGTTGTTTTGCAATCAGCCATCCGCCACTCGATCAACCTAGTAGACCTAGCCATCTGGGCATTTATCGCGATCATCATTCAAATAGTCCTGCACCTTGTCATCGAGTATGTGCTAACAAGAAACACAAACCTTGCCAAAGAAGTAGAAAAAGGCAATGTAGCCGTCGGATTGCTACTCGGTGGAGTATCGGTGTTAGTCGGAATGATAGTGGCGGCGGCGATTAGTTATTAAGCTTTAACCAAAAAAGTGAACTTCTTTTTTGGTTAAAGCGACGCATTGAGCGGAGCCGCTGCCATGGTTTTAAGCCTTTTATGAGTGGGTTTCTCATAAAAGGCGTGCAGCGAGTGAAGCCAATGCAACATGTTCGCACTGTTAAGGATAAAAGCTAGAATCGATTTCACACTTTTGTGAGGAGAAGAAATACCACCAACCCGCACCATCCACCAAAGAAAAACTCCAACGCATCCAGAAAGGAGTCCCAAACATGCTTCCATACCAATCTCTAACCGAGCCATTCGACCCCGATCGCTATCTTAAACGCTGGCTTGAGGTCGAACGGAAAGTATCTGCCAAAGGTTTCACCTGGGCGACATTATACGAAAACTATGAAGATAATCAATATATGAGTGATTCCCTGCTAGTTGTTCCTTCGTCTCTTGCTAGAGAAGTTGAAAATGCCTCTCGAGCGGTGAACGATGTTTTTCAGAAGACGTATGAACAGATTCTGAAGGACCGATCGATCATACATAGGCTGGGAATTTCCGTTTTTATGTGGGACTTATTGTTGAAAGAAGGTCAGCAAGCATTCTCATACTTCTGCAGATACGACTTTATCGCTTCAGCTAACGGATTAAAGGTAATTGAAGGCAATACCGATACCCCTGTTGGCTTAATTGAGTCGGCTGTAGGGCAGGAGGTTCTCTGCCAAGAACATGGTCGAGAGAACCCAAATGCGAAGTTAGTTGCAAACGTAAAAAACGCTTGGAATCAAATTATCCGAGACTACCGAATTGGCAGTGCGGATACGCTGTATTTTACATGTGCCGACTGGCATGATGAAGACAAACAAACGGTGCAATTTTTGATGAACCTATATCCACAGCAAGCCAAGTATATTCCGCTTGAAGAAATCGTCGTCGGAAAAGACGATGTTCAAACGCGGGACGGGGAAAAGATCGACTTCTTGTACAGGTTATATCCTCTTGAATATTTCTTAGAAGAAAAAAGCGGAACAGGAGAGCTCATCGGTGAACAATTCATCGTACACGTCTTAAATGACAAGCTGAAAATTATTAACCCACCATCGGCACTTATGATGCAGTCAAAGGCCATTCTCTCACTTATTTGGGAGAAAAAAGATGAGTGGTATACACGCATGGAACAAGACGCGATCGATAAATACTTCTTGCCGACTTACGACAAGCTCGGAGATTTAAACTCCTACGTGAAAAAGCCAGTACTCGGCCGCGAAGGAGGGGGCATCCAGATTGTCTCAAATGGTGCAGTGATAGATGAAGACGTCGATTACTATCAAAATCAAGCAACGGTATACCAACAGTATTTCCCGATGCCAGATCAAACGATCGATACATGGGACGGACCTTATACTGGCAAACTTCTCATCGGTTCCCACGTCATTAACGGAGAACCAAGCGGACTATTCTTCCGCGTAGGCGGACCGATCACAGGCAACTTATCAATGTTTGTAGCCTATACAACAAGCTAACAACCGGGGCGGGGGGTGTCCCGATGAGGGGTCAGACCACGCTCTACCACTGCACCGTACCACAGAGGGGTCTGACCCCAACCTAATAATCCACCTAGAAAGGAGGTACAGTCTTGCATTTTTTCTTGAAAATAAGTCTTGGTCTCATAAGAATGAGAAACGTGACGCTATTTATCACAACAGCCGTCTTCATTCTATTAAGCACGATCATTATGTATGCTTTAGAACCCGATAACTTTGAAAGTCTCTTAAACACGTTTTACTTTGTGATGACCACTTTTACTACGGTTGGATATGGTGACTATTCACCAACAACGATACCAGCTAAAATTTATTCGGTCTTTATGTTTCTTATTGGAATTGGTCTTCTTGGGGTTGTTATCGGGAAGATTGTTGATTCATTTACGTTATTTAGAAGAATGAGAGAGGAAGGGAGGATGACGCTCTTGAACGAAAATCACGTTGTCATTATCGGCTGGGGAAAGAAATCAGAATCGGCGGTTAAGGAAATTTTAGATTCTGATAAGGACGTAGAAGTAGTCGTCATTGATACACTAACCAAATCACCTGAATTGTTAATGAGTGACGTAAGGCTCCATTACGTACAAGGTGACCCAACATTAGAAGAGGCATATGTAAAAGCAAATCTAACAAAGGCCAATGCAGTCATCATCTTCGCCGATGGCAATATTCAAGATCGCTCGCTCAAAGATGCCAAAACACTTCTCGTAGCCATCACGGTTAGTCGACTAGCACCAACTGTACATACAACTGTAGAAATCTATACTGAAAAGAACATCTCAAATTTCTCCCATGTTGAAGTTGATGAGTTTATCCTCTCGCAAGAAACGATCTCACGCCTCGCAGTAAGATCAGCTCTTTACAAAGGAGTCAGCCAAGTGTACTCACAGCTTATTAGCAGGCAACACGGGGAAGATCTTTATCAAATTCCAACGAAAGCAGAGTGGAAGACATATAATGATGCCTTTCAAGACTTGCTCGCCCAAGGTGCAACACTCATTGCCGATCGAAACCAACTGGATATTAATAGACGTTTGGATGAGATGATTCCGGATGAGGCAGTGCTTTATATTATTTGTAATCGGGAGACGTATGAGAAGGTAAGTGGTTAATAGTATTAATAAAAAATGTTGAAATTCCTTGATAATAGATCGAGGTGTTTCAACATTTTTTTTAGTTGAGATATAAAAAGATGCTCTGTAAGATGTAGTGAATTTTATCTAGTTAAAAATTGCTCCAATACGCATCGCTAAGCAGATACTCCTAATTAAATCCGAATAAAGTAAACAGATTCTTAGTAAACCAAATTTTTTTATAGTCTAAAAGTCTTAACAATATGTAAAAAATGGGGTAGTATTTAAAAGGTCGAAATATGGTAACTTGTGTAATATTTTTTAAGATATTACATAACAAATGAAGGAGGGTATCGATGAAACAGGCAAAATGGTTGAATGTGACAATTATTTTCACTCTTATTTTTCAATTCTTCGCTGTGCCACTTGGTGCTGTGGAAGTAAAGTCACAATCCAACTCAATTCATCTTAAAGAAATATTTATTAAAGATGAAAAGTTAAGAATTGAATGGGAGCTGGAAGAGGAAATTAATTGGGAGGAAGCAGATCTAACTTTAGAGAAAAATGGAGAAGTTACTGCTTTGACACCTGATCAATTAGAAGTTGAGCAAGGAACTTACGTATTTTATGACAAAGAAGCAGACCTTGATGGAACTTATACATATGCAATTGTTTTGTATCAAGATGGTCAGATACACGAAAGTAATCTCGTGACTTACGCACCTGAACTTCTTCTTGAAGAAGTAACCGAAGAAAGTCAGGAAGCTGAGGAGCTAACAGCTGAGGAAGCAGCGACAGAAGAAGAACCAACAGCTGAGGAAGCAGTAACAGAAGAAGAAGCTACTGTTCCAGAAGAGGAAGTAGATGGTTCTTCCGAGGAAGAAGTAGTAGAAGAAGCAGTTGATGTTATTCAAGATCAGGAAGATGGCTTGGAAGAAGAGCCAATCTATGATGACTTCTACGAGGAAGACGATGTTTGGGACAATGGAGATAGTTTCTATAGCTATTACTATCACCAATATGACGAGAATGAAAACATCAACTTATATGAACCACGTATCACAGATGAAAGCTTTTCATTCTCAATCTCATTTAATTATCAAAATGTAGGTGAGTGGCCAAATGAATATCGATTCTATCTAAATGATGAATTAGTACCACATTCGAACCACTATATACTCTCTAACATGGATCCGAATACAGAGTATACGTTGAGAGTCGAAGCGATCAGTTATGAGGGTGAATTATTAGTTGAGCGTGAGTTTACTGTAAAAACGACGGATGTTGTTGAGAGCGAAGAAGCTGTAATTCTAGACGAGAATTTGGAAGAAGCCGTTCGTTCAGAGCTGGGAATCCAAAGTCGTGCTTTAACTGTGCATGATTTAGAACAAATCAAAAGACTTCATATTTACCATAGTAATATAAGTGATTTAACAGGATTAGAACATGCCAAAAATTTAGAGTCGTTATATGCGAACAATAACAACATTACTAACCTTGAACCATTATCTACACTTACAAATCTATCATTCATAAATGTGAATAATAATGAGATTGAAGATCTTCTTCCAGTAACAAAAATGGAAGGCTTGGGATATTTGCAAATTGAGTCTAATAAACTAACGAACATTAACCTTTTGTTAGAGATTGAAAGACTTTATGCAGTGGCAATCACGTCGAACGCACTTGACTTATCAGACGGGTCAGATGCTCGAATTGTAATTGAAACATTACAAGAAAAAGATGTACATGTTGCATTTGAATTCACACAGGAATTTAATCTCAATTACTATATCGGTGATGTGCTAATCGACTTGACTTGGGACATTCGTTTTGATGATTCGCATATTGCTAGCTTTGAAGTTTTTGTGGACGAAGTGAATGTGGGGGCTGTTGGTCGAGATACTCGTAATTTTGAAATTACAGGGTTAGAACCTGAAACGACTTATATCATTGAAGTTGTTGCCATTGGTTATGATGGTATGCCGAAAAATACTAGCTGGACACATGAAATTATAACAGCAAGTGAGCCGAGAGGTGAAATCGTTACGTTTGAAGACGCGACTCTTGAGCAAAGAATTCGTGAACGTCTATGGGTTCATGGGAGAGAGATAAGAGATAGTGATCTTGAGGATCTTACGTCTTTATCTATCTATTGGCAAGATATTTCTAGTTTAAGTGGATTGGAGCATGCAACCAATTTACGTTCGCTTTATTTACATGGATTGTCTGTTGATGATCTTTCTCCTATTTATCAATTAGAGAAATTAGAAGAATTGAGTTTGTACGATATGGGGCTGGAAGAGATCTCATGGGTTACAAATTTATCCGAATTGCGGCATTTATCGCTTTCATATAATAACATTACAGATATTTCGCCAATCCTAGAGTTGACGAAATTAGAGTCTTTGGACATTTGGGGAAATTCTCTTGATTTATCTCTTCAATCTAAGACGATGGAACAAATCGCTGAGCTAAAAGAGCGTGGAGTGGAAGTAGCTTACCCTAGACCAGAAGTATATTCAGGATTTGTATCTGATGAATCGGTCATTCTATATTGGTACTTTGATGAGTATGAAGGAGACATTGATTCGTATCAAGTTATGGTGAATGGTCAGGGTGTTGATCTGATTTCAAAGGATGACTATTATTACGGTAGATACATCCTTACAGAGTTAGACCCAGAAACAGAATATAACATTACGATTGTTGGACTACGTGATGGAGAGTTGGTTATTCACACGAATACTCTCTTAGTTAAGACAAAACGAGTTCCGAGTGAAGGGACAGAGGTAACTTTTGCTGATTCGAATTTAGAGGCAGAGATTCGCCGAACTTTTGGATTTGAACATCGCAGTATTACTGAGGATGACATGAAAGAGTTATCTTATTTGTCAATCTACTATAATGACATTAGTGACTTAAAAGGTTTAGAAACAGCTGTAAACTTAAGGGGATTCTATTTGTATGGGGGATCCGTTACGAATATCGACGTATTAGCGGAACTTCCTCAATTACGGGATTTGCATTTAAGCGACCTTGGAATTGAAGATTTAAGTGTGCTTACGTCTCTAACGAATCTAAGTTATTTAAGCCTAACTAATATGGATTTAGAAGATATTTCATTTGTAAGTGAATTTACTAATTTATATGACTTAAATTTATCAAACAATAACATTACAGATATCAGTCCATTACAAGATCATTCTGTATATTACTTATTACTTAATAATAATCAGATTGAAGATCTTACACCTTTATTGTCCTTATTGAATTTAACAGATGTAGCACTCTGGGGAAATTTAATTGATTTTAGTGAAGGGACGCCTGCTTCTCAAGTTGTAAAAGAACTTGAAAAGAAGGGAGTATATGTAGAAAAAGATCAGTATCATTACCAAAACGACGTAGTAATATCTGACTTTACATCAACAACGATAACCGTTGATATTGATGCATCTGCTAATGGTTGGAGTTATGACAGTTATACGATATTTGTAGACGATGAAATCGTGTTTGACTTAGATGGTTCAACGCAGTCGTTTACGATTGAAGGACTTGAGCCAAATCGAACTTATGAAATTTCCATGAATATGAATGGGGACGGATTTAGCGATTTTGTTTACACGTATGTAACGACTCTTGCGGTTGATCATGATGATGAAGGGTCAGAAGAACCTATCGAAGAGCCGACACCAAAACCGGTTACCTACCAACTAACGGTTTCTGATATTGCATCAAAATCATTTTTACTAGACTGGGAAGCAGCTGCTACTGATTATGAAGCTGAAAATGTAGAAGTCTACCTTTCAAATGAGCTTGTAGCAGAGCTTGATGATCAAACGACATCTTATGCAATTGAAGGCTTAAATCCAAATACTTGGTACAGTGTAAAAGTGAAGATGTTCAAAGGGGACGAGTTTGTCGAACTAAACCGGACGATTCGCACGAGAACGATTGAACGAACGGCTGTTAGCTTCAAGGCTGAAAACCAAGACGGAGAAGCTGTTGATCGCCAACTTGAGTTTTACCTAGAGGGAACGGGTCCTCATAACAAACATGCCTATTATTACGGCTATACAAATGAGGAAGGTTTCTTACGATTATGGCATCAATCTAGTACGACACTTGATATTCCGGTCGGTACGTATGACATTTATATTTTTGGAAACGGGAAATATCAAGATACGTTACTAGAAAACATTGAAATCAACTTAGATCAAGACTATGTTGATCAACCTGTTCAGCTAGTTATTAATCAAATTGACTTAGAATTAAGTACATTAGACATTTCTGTGTTGGATACGGCTGGTAATCCGATAGAGGAACTGGACTATATTTCTATTTATAGCCCGAGCATAGTGTCTTCTTATAATTATAGTTTCGGATATAAATATGAGTGGGATCCTAAAAGTGCAACGGGGCAGTATTCGTTTGCTGACATGGCTCATGCTACGGACTATCAAATTAGTATAGGGGCAGAAGGATACCGCACCTACAATGGAAATTTCAATTTCTCAGAAGGATTAAATGCACTAGAGGTTGTTTTAGAAATAGGTGCAACTGTAAAAGGTTCGGTTGTCACAGAAAGCGGCAATGCAATCATTGGTGCAAATGTCTATGCCTCAAACAATAACATCTGGGAATACGCTGATACAAAAACAGGTGGCGAATTCATTATTCAAGGTGTAGAAGCAGGAAACCTTGTAATTGATGTGTCGATGACTGGATTTGAAAGCAAAAGAATTGAACTTACTGAAGCAGACTTCGAAGAGAATGTCGCAAACATCGGTGAAGTGACATTAAGTCCAGAAAGGTACGTTGAAGGGTTCTTACTTGATCAAGACAATAAGCCAGCCCGTAACGTATCTGTTATGTTGCATCTTGACGGAAGTTCGTGGAGTTCTTATTGGGCAAGAACAGATCAAAATGGGTACTTCAAGTTCAGAAATGTAGCAGATAACACGTATACATTAAGAACGGAAAGTTTCAATTATCCTAACATTGAAGTTGATTCCGTTATTCCGAAAAATGAAGCCTATACGTTTATGCTTTTAGAAGAGGGCACAGGAAGTTTCGTTGGGGAAGGGAACCGTTTCTCTTCATCTGTTACGACTGTTGTTCCTGGTAATACAATGAGATACCGTTTAGATTATAAAAATAATGGATCTGAAGCAGCTGAACATGTTGTATTAGATCTTGCTTTATCTGAAAATGTTGAACTTCTAGAAGAAACGATCCTTCTTAACGGAAAGGAAAAGGAACTTACAGATGGAAAGCTAGTTCTCGATCGAATCGAAGCTGGTGAAGCTGGAGTCCTGCGTTTCCAAGCAAAAGTAAAAGAGAATGTGTCATCACAAATTCTTTCAAGAGCAACGATTGCATATGGAGATGACGAAGTTCGATTATCAGCAACGACGAATGTTTTATTTGTTACGATGCAAGCTCCAGAAGTAACAGCTACATCGAAAGTAAAAGTATATGGAACGGCAAAAGTTGGGTCGAAAGTAGAAGTATATGATGGACAACGTCTACTAGGACAAACAACCGTAACGAGCCGTTGGTGGTATATGGATGTGAACCTTCCTGTTCGTGAAGGGACAGAAAGTACGCATAACTTAGTTGCTAAAGTAACAGAAGATAATGAAGTTTTCTATTCTGATGCAAAAACATTGAGTTACCAACCTGATGTTGCGTCATTAGAAGAAGTGACTGTACATGCTGGTTGGAACAGTGGGGTTACACTTAATCCTAATACAGGTGTAGCAACGTTTGCGATTGTTGAATTTACACCAATTGATTTAGAAGTGAAGTTTGACAAACAAGTCGATGAAGTGAATATGCACTTTATCGGTGAAACGTACGAGTTAACGTACGATGCACAAAAACAAACCTATGTTGGACAGTTCCCTCCAGGATGGAGTTCATATGGGGAGCAACTCTTTGAAATTAGCTTCATTCAAGGAGAAACGGAGACTCGTTTGCCTCTTATGGAAGTAATCGTGTTAATTGATCCATCTGGCTATGTGTTTGAAGGAAGCATGGACAATCGTCTTCAAGGTGCAACAGCCATCGTGGAAGAGTACCGTCGAGAGCAAAACATCTGGAGAAAATGGGATGCTGAGTTCTTTGGCCAAATCAACCCACAAATCACGGATGAAAGAGGCCGCTATGGTTGGGATGTTGTACAGGGAGAGTGGCGTGTTATCTTCAGTAAAGAAGGCTATGAAACGTACATTAGCCGAATTGTGGAAGTTCCACCTGAAGAAACCGAGTTAAATGTTCCGCTTGTACGGTTAAGTGAGCCTGAAGTAGAGTTTATCTCCTACGAAGAAGGTACTGTAACAGTTGTGTTTGATCGTCTGATGAACGAAGAAGATGTAGAGGAGTACATCCGCGTACTTCTTGATGGTGAAGCGGTAGAGGGTACGTTCGAGTTAGAAGGAATGTACGGCTACCAAGCTGTTGAAGAGGGATCTGGTTATTATGAACCAAACGAAGATCAACTTCTTTCTCAAACATTCGTCTGGACGCCAAACGAACCATTAGTAGAAGAAACAACATACGTGGTAATAGTAGAAGACATCAGTGATTATGATGGAAAAACTTTAGGTACTCCATATCAAACTGAATTCACAACAGAAGCAGCTGTCATTGAGGAGCCGGCAGACGAAGAGTCTGAAAACGAGCAACCGAAAGACGAAGAGTCTGAAAACGAGCAACCGAAAGACGAAGAATCTGGAAGTGAGCAACCGAAAGACGAAGAGTTAGGAAGTGAGCAATCGAAAGACGAAGAGCCTGGAAGTAAGCAACCGAAAGATGAAGAATCTGGAAGTGAGCAACCGAAAGACGAAGAGTCAGGAAGCGAGCAACCAAAAGACAAAGAACCTGCAAGCGAGCAATCGAAAGACGAAGAGTCAGGAAGTAAGCAACCGAAAGACGAAGAGTCAGGAAGCGAGCAACCGAAAGACAAAGAAACTGGAAGTGAGCAACCGAAAGACAAGGAGTCAGGAAGCGAGCAACCGAAGGATAAAGAGTCTGGAAACGAGCAACCGAAAGACAAAGAGTCAGGAAGTAAGCAGCCGAAAGACAAAGAGTCTGGAAATGAGCAACCGAAAGACAAAGAATCTGGAAGCGAGCAGCCGAAGGATAAAGAATCTGGAAGTGAGCAACCGAAAGATAAAGAGGCAGGAAGTAAGCAACCGAAGGATAAAGAATCTGGAAGTGAGCAGTCGAAAGACAAGGAGTCAGGAAGTAAGCAACCGAAGGATGAAGAGTCAGGAAGTGAGCAGCCGAAGGATAAAGAATCTGGAAGTGAGCAACCGAAAGATAAAGAGTCAGGAAGTAAGCAACCGAAGGATGAAGAATCTGGAAGTGAGCAGTCGAAAGACAAGGAGTCAGGAAGTAAGCAACCGAAGGATGAAGAGTCAGGAAGTGAGCAGCCGAAGGATAAAGAATCTGGAAGTGAGCGACCGAAAGACAAAGAGTCTAGAAGTGAACAACGAGACGAAGAGTTAAAAGCTAAGGAACCAACTATTGAGAAACCTCAGGATAGCAAGGAAGCTAAAGACTCAGAAAAGAACGAGCAGAACCAAGAAACAACGAAGAAAAAAGAGAAGCAAGACATCATGGTTAAACCAAGAGCTTCTCGAGGTCAAGTAACTCTTGAACTGAAAGAGTTAGAACAAGTTCCAGTAAATGGAACGATTACGATTGATTTGCAAAGATATGAGAAGCAAAGTGAACTCTCTCTTATCTTAAGTTCTGAACAAGTTGCGTTATTGAAGAAGCAAAACGTTACGATTATTTTAGATAAAGGCGATGTTTCTTTAAGCATTAAAGCAGCAATCTTCACAAACGGAAATGAGGAAGTTCGTGTAAATGTAAAGAAACTAAAAGACATAAAACAAGCATTAAGTTCTGTTTATGACTTTAAGATTCACCAAGGTGACCAAATCATCAGCCAATTTGAAGAAGCAATTGTTCTTGCATTTAAAGTAGATACAAAGAAAGTTTCTAATCCAGAAGCTGTGAAATTGTTCTACTGGAATGAAACAAAGCAAGAGTGGGAGTTAATGGGTGGTACGTATGAAGAAGGTCTTCTAATTGGTGAAACGCCACACTTTAGTACATTTACGGTATTTGAATTAACAGAAGATGAATTAGCAAGCGTTAGTGACAATGTTACACCAGAAGAGCAAAGTGGGTCTCAGTTGCCGTTCACAGCTACTGGTACTTATAATTTCCTTCTTCTTGGAGTAATTCTTGTTGCGATTGGTCTTATATTTTCAAGAAGATTTAAAGTAGTAAAAGAATAATAGAAGAGGTTGACTCAATCTGTGTCCTTTTAACATTTTCAACTTTAAAAGGGTGAAAGAGTCAGCCTCTTTCACTCAAAGATCATAAACTAGGAGGAACTATGAGAAAGATAATTGCTATTGTAATGTGTACGGGCTTACTAGTCGTCTCTGGATGCTCTGACAGCAATGCGGAGAATTCCTCAACAGAAGGCTCGCCCAAAGCAGCTGCTGCTTCAAGCAACTTGGTTGAACAACTAGAAAAAGAAATAGAAGAACTGAAGTTGGAAAATGGACGTCTCAAGATGGATATAGCCAAACTACAAGATACTGTTGAAAGGCTACACAAAACGAATATGTCTAAAACAGAGTAGAAAAAAGCAAATATTATGTGCTTTAAGAGAAATCTAAGGAAAGCCCTCGGTTGCAAACCGAGGGCTTTTCTATAAAAAGGATCTTATTACAATGACGTGTTAAAGAGAGGGGTCTGACCCCCGGAAATAACTTCGGGAAATGGAAAAGATAAAATAAGTAAAAATAGGTAGATTTATTAGAAATGTTCTGATAACAAAATGATCGTGAATAAAAGATAACGATAAAGGCAAATCATTTGAAAGAGTGAGACGCAAAGCCTCAGGTCTAAGGTCAATCTGACTACGACGGCTGGGTTACCGAAATGATACAAATCATAGGATCACTATATGTTTCAGATCTGTTGAGGCTACTTCTTTATCGAAGTGGCCTTTTGTATTGGTAAAAGACATAAAAATAGGGATCAAAGGACCCCCTATCCTAAATTATGAAGTTATCTTTTTCATTTCACCGCCAAAGACGCGAATGTAATAGCGGCCTTCATCATCTTTTAGAAGCTTTATTCCTAGCAAAGCCAAAGGCGTCCAAATGGTTTTCACTCTAATTAATGGCATGTTTGTTTTTCACTCCTATAGTCCTTATGCTTAGTGTAAGTAAGAAAAGGGTATTACGCTTCTGTGACATATGTCCAATGTCTAATATCACTATTGGTATGATGGTAATAGAATAAAACATAATGTTGGTAATTTAAAGGAAATCTCTTCATCAAGAATAGACATTTCTCTACAAAAAAAACAAAATGTTCGTTATAGCGAATTATCTTTAAAAGTGAATGTGGGATTGCAGAAGGGCTGACGAATTCTAAAATAAGACTACCATTTTTTACAAAAATCGACACTTGTTCGAAAAAATTATAAACAAATAGAGTTGTCGTATCTAGACAACTCTATTTGTTATTGGTTTACAATGTTTAAATGTTAAAATAATCAATAAAAAAAGTCGATCATAAAAGAGGTCAATATTTTCTAACGTGAAAAAGATCTTTTTCCACTTAATAAATGAATAAAACTAAAAATGGTTTACTAGTTTCAACGAAAAGTATAGAATGTTTTTTAAGCAAGGACGTAGAATATAAAGAAAGATAGGTGATAAGCGATGAGTACCGTTCAATCGATTGAACGCGCAATGAAAATTTTAGAACTGCTTTCAAAAAAGCCAAAAGGTCTTGGTGTAACTGAGATTCATAATGAACTAGAGTTGCCGACTACTACAATTCATCGAATATTAAGTACATTAGCGAAGTACAATGTAGTAGTAAAGGAAAGCGATACAGATAAGTATTCACTTGGTTTATATCTCCTTCATTTGACATCTTCAATCCTCGAAAATATGGATATTCGTATGGTTGCGAGGCCATTTTTGGAAGAGTTAAGAGATGAAACTAATGAAGTCATTCACCTATGTATACATGAAGAAGGAGAAGCGGTTTACATTGATAAAGTTGAAAACACACAGAAAATCCGCATCTCATCACAAGTTGGATACCGAGCACTTATGCATTGTACTGGGGTAGGTAAGGCGCTTTTAGCAGGGATGAGTGAAGAAAGTGTTCGCGAGATTATCAATAAAAAAGGATTACCTAAGTTCACGGAAACAACTATAACTGATTATGAAGTTTTAATTGATCATCTAAAAATAATTCGTGAAAGAGGATATTCTATTGATGAATTAGAACATGAGGAGAACATTCGTTGTATAGCAGCTCCGATCTTTGACTTCCAAGGAGAGGTAATTGCCGGTATAAGTATTGCGGGTCCTTCTTCAAGAGTGACAAGGGAGCGCGTAGAACGTGAACTCGTTCCTATTATTCTAGAAAAAAGTAAACGTATTTCAGAAGCTCTAGGGTATAAAGGCTAAGTTACGAGAAAAAAATATTCAGACTATTGACAAAGCTTTTTAGCTAATTTACAATTAAGACAAAATTGGAAACGTTTTCTTGTTGTATGAACCTTTTATTTGCGAACCTATTTATAGGAATGTAATTCCGTATTATGGGATAGTTATTAATTGAAAATTTATTGGTCTATTTTTTACTAATAGAGAATAATTTTTGATGAGTAATAGGAATCCAATCCCGTAATGCGGAATAAGTAGTCGCGAGTTACTTGATTGTTAAAGTTTTTTAATCAATTATAGGAATGTTATTCCGTATTATGGGATAACGACGCTAACTTGTTAACTTTTGATAGTTTGTTCAAGTTTGTAAGCGCTGTACTGAGGGTGAATACGAATGAACGAACAGCTGTCAATTTAATAAAAGGGGGAGTTTGAGAATGAAGTTGAAGAAAAAGTGGTTAGTACTAGTGTTGGTGTTACTCTTGTCATTGTTAGCTGCATGTAATTCGTCGTCTAATGAACCGACAAACTCTGATTCATCTGAACCATCAGATTCTGGTTCGACAAGTGAAGCGGCAACAAATGAAGAAGGATATGTTATTAGACTAGGATCTCATCTTGCGCCCGATCACTCAGCAGTTAAAGCTGGGGAAAAGTTTAAGGAATTAGTTGAAGAAAAGTCTGATGGAAGAATTGAAGTTCGCGTTCATCCTGCAGGTGAATTAGGTGACCAAAATGAACTAATTCAATCGCTTCAAGTTGGAACTATTGAAATGACAATTAATGACACTGGGTTATTAGCTAACTTTGCTCCCAAAGTAGCAGTGCTAGATTTACCGTATATGTTTTCTGATATTGACCATGTTCACAGAGTATATGAAAGTTCTGTTGGAGAACAGTTGAAAGAGGATTTGTTAGATTCGGGCATTCGTTCACTTGGTTGGTATGATTCGGCATTCCGCCACGCATTACTCAACACAGAGGTTTCTAGTTTCGAGGATTTTAAAGGGTTAACCATTCGTACACCAGAAGCTCCAACGGTTATTGACACAGTCAACTCTTGGGGAGCAACGGCTACTCCAATTCCGTGGGGGGATTTATACACATCTCTTGAGACGGGAGTAGTTGATGGGTTTGAGGGTTCTGCTGAAAGCATTTATTCTTCAGGTGTTCATGATGTGGTTAAATACATCGTAGAGACTGAACATATTTTTACAGCGTTATCGTTAAATATTAGTGACAAATTCTATCAATCTCTATCTGATGAAGATAAGCAAATTATTGATGAAGCTGGTAAGGAAGCAACGTTATATGGCAGACAACTTGCTAATGATTTAGATGAAGAATTTTACAATAAATTATTAGAAGAAGGTCTTGAGTCGATTTCAATTGACCGTACACCTTTTGAAGAAGCTGCTCAAGAAATTAATAAAAGTTACGCTGAAAGAATCGACGCTGTTGATTTAGTAGAAGAAATTGCTTCTCTAAGATAGCGGTTACACGAGGGAGGAGTCAGCGAACGGCATTCGCTGGCTTTTTTCTTACTAATTGGCAGAGGAGGTTAGGCAATGGAAAGGCGATTTAATACATTTATACAGTACTTATTAATAATTACGTTTTCAGTTATTGTGCTACTGGCTCTGTTGCAAATCGGCTCACGGTATGTGGGGCAGCCGCTCCGTTGGTCAGATGAAGCGATACGTTATTTGTTTGTCTGGTTTATTTTTATTGGCACGGCCTATGCGATAAGAGAAAAGAAACACATTGTTGTTGACTTTATTAGTGACCGTTTTAGCCGCACAGTCGTTTGGTTTACGCAACTAACTGTATACGTGCTCATGTGTGTATTCATTTGGGTGTTGATTTACTATGGCTTTGATGTAGCAACGACCATGAAAGTACAATTGTCACCTTTAAATCGAATTCCAATGACTTACGTTTTTCTAGCGATTCCAGTTGGAGGGGTCTTAATGTTATTTTATACGATCCTTAATATTATAGATCTCTTCAAGGAAAGGAGAGTAAGTCAATGACAATCCTCATTCTTTTTCTAGCACTTTTTGCTTTGATTTTCCTTGGAATGCCGGTTGCATTTGCGATAGGTCTTTCCTCAATTTTTACACTCATTGTTATGACGGATGTGCCGCTCACTCTCATCATTCCTAGGCTACTTAATACGGTAGATAGTTCTACATTTTTAGCGATCCCGTTCTTTATGTTAGCTGGAGCCATAATGGAGTATGGAGGGATCTCTAAAAGATTAGTTAACTTCGCTAGTAGTCTCCTAGGTCATATAAAGGGTGGGATCGGCCATGCGACTGTTTTTACAAGTATGACATTTGCAGGGATTTCAGGATCTGCATCAGCCGACACATCAGCGGTTGGGTCTGTCTTAATTCCTTCCATGGTGAAAAAAGGATACCCAAGAGGTTATGCCGCTAGCTTAACCGCTTGTGCAGGTGCGATTGGACCAATTATTCCGCCGAGTATCATTATGATTATTTATGGATCGTTAACAGGGCTGTCTATTAGTAAATTGTTTTTAGCGGGAGCGATTCCAGGAATCTTAATGGGAATTGGTTTAATCATCATGAACTATATTGGAGCCGTTAAATACAACTTGCCAAAGGAAGAGAGAGCCTCTTTTAAACAGTTAGGCAGAAGCTTTATTGAAGCTTTTTGGGCATTGCTCGCACCGGTGATCATTATCGGGGGGATTATTTTTGGATACTTCACGGCAACCGAGGCGAGTGTGATTGCTGTTGCCTACTCGGTATTGGTGAGTATGTTTATCTACAGAGAGCTGAAGATTAGTGACTTAAAGGTGATTCTATTAAAAGCCACTCATACAACAGTGATGGTGATGTTCATCGCAGCAGCAGCGTCTACATTTGGTTGGATTTTAGCCAATGAACAATTCCCGATTCAGGCTGCGCAGTGGCTGCAGGACTTTACAAGCAATCCATACCTGATCTTACTGCTCATTATCATCTTACTTCTGTTAGTAGGGTGTGTTATTGAAACGATTGCTGCTTCTATCATTTTCATACCTGTATTAGCCGCTATTGCTACAGTGTATGGGTTTGATCCGTTTCATTTTGCGACCATTGTCGCAATCACGTTAGTCGTCGGGGGTGTTACGCCTCCTGTTGGAGTACTACTGTTTATCACGAATGGGATTGCAGAAGCCAAAATAAAAGATAGCATCCGCTATTTATGGCCATTTTTCTTTGTAACAATTGCTGTCATTTTACTCGTAGCGTATATACCAGCTCTATCAACCTACTTACCATCTTTGCTTGATTAATAGGGCTGAAAAAATATTAAAAAAATCAAGAAGAATAGAAAGGATGTTATGAAGATGCAATATATTACATTTCAAGTTGGAGAAAAACAGCGTTTAGGATTAAAACAGGAGAATGTTGTGATTGATATAAAAGAATTATCAGCTAAGTACAATGGCGGAGAAGCTTCTAGTTTCACAACTGATATGCTGTCTTTTATTCAAGCCGGAGACGAAGCGCAGGCTTATACTTCTAAACTAGTAGGCTACTTAGAGACAAATGGAGAAGTAGCATCCTCTGTTCAATATAAAGCTGAAGACGTGAAAGTTCTAGCCCCTATCTCAAACCCTGGAAAGGTAATATGTGTGGGGAATAACTATATGGACCATTGTCGAGAGCAAAATGTCGAGCCACCTAAAAGTCCAATGATCTTCTCTAAATGGGCATCATGCATTATCGGCCCAGACGATGTGATTGAGCTTCCGGAAGAGTCTGAACAAGTAGATTATGAAGCAGAGTTAGTTGTGATAATAGGGAAAAAAGGAAAGGATATTTCTGAAGAGGAGGCGTTTGATCATATTTTTGGCTATACCATTATGAATGATGTCAGCGCGAGAGATGTACAATTTGCCGATGTTCAATGGGTGAGAGGGAAGTCATATGATACATTTGCTCCACTAGGACCGGTTATTGTTTCAAAAGAAGAGATTGAAGATCCAGGTAACTTAACTATGAAATTAGACATTAATGGGGAAGTGTTACAAGATTCCAATACTCATCATATGATTTTTGATATCCCTTATATCATTTCTTATTTGTCAAAAGGTTTTACGTTTGAGCCGGGTGATGTAATTGCTACGGGAACGCCACACGGGGTAGGTGTATTCCGCAATCCTCCTGTATTCCTAAAAAAGGGAGATACGTGCACAATTGAAGTAGAGAAAATTGGAACGTTAACAAATACAGTTAAATAAGAGGGGGAGTATTGATGAAAACACTTGTCTGGACTGGACCTAACACGATGAAGGTAGAAGAAACAGAGAGACCGTCGATTCAAACAGATGAAGTTTTGATTCAAGTGGAAGCGGTAGGGATCTGTGGTTCTGAAATAGAAGGATTTTTAGGTCATAATAGCTTGCGCATTCCTCCTCTAGTCATGGGGCATGAGTTCTGTGGAAGAGTGGTTGAAGTCGGGGAAGAAGTAGAGACTTTAACGGCTGGACGAAAAGTCACCGTTAATCCTTTAATCAATTGCGGTGTGTGTGATCGTTGTCGTAAGGGTACAGAGAACCTCTGTGACAACCGCCAAATTATCGGTATTAACCGCTCGGGTGCTTTTGCAGAATACGTAGCTGTGCCGGCGTCCGCTGTTCATGTTATTTCTGAAACGCTTGACCCTTTCACCGCTTCCTTAGCAGAACCGTTAGCATGCTGTTTGCGAGCTGCTAGAAGAGCTATGGCAATCCAACCATTTGCGAATGTCCTTATTTATGGAGCGGGAACGATTGGATTGTTAAGTGGATTTGTTTCTCAAATTTTAGGTGCGAATAAAGTCATAATGGTTGATATTAATGATGAACGTCTTAAAACTGTTCAAGGTTCAGGAATCGACTATGTCATAAATTCGAAAACAGAAGATGTTGAAGGGAAGCTTAAGAAGATTGTAGGGGAAAAAGGGATAGATATCATCATTGATGCAGCTGGATTTCTTCCAACACGAACCCAAGCGATGCAACTCGTAAATTCAGGTGGTGTCATCATGAACGTTGGGCTGGGTATTGATGAGACGCCGATTCCTGTCAATCAGCAAATTCGTAGCGAAACGACTCTACTAGGATCATTTTGTTACACAAAGCAAGATTTCTATGATGCTGTTCAACTGCTAGAAGAAGGAAAAATCTCTCATGAAGGATGGTCAGAGGTTCGGCCTCTTGAAGAAGGGCAGGAAGCATTTACTGACTTAGTAAATGGAGAGGTAATCAATAGCAAGATTTTTCTTTCATTAAAATAGGGGAGGTAGGAATATGAGTCGAACTGGTCAAAAGATTGTAGCTATTAGGGCGTATGTTGTTGAAGGGGGAGGAGCTGACTATCACGATCAAGGAAAGGAACACTGGATCGTGCAGCAAATCTCTACACCGATGAGTATTTACCCTGAATATAAAGAAACGCGCACAAGCTTTGGAATCAATGCACTGAAAACGATCGTTGTTGAAGTAGAATCAGAGAACGGAGAAGTAGGATTTGGAATTTCAACGGGTGGATACCCAGCTGCATGGTTGATTATGAATCATCTAGATCGATTTATTGTAGGGCAACCGGTAGAAAACGTTGAGAAAATGTGGGATCAAATGTACCGGGCTTCTATGTATTATGGCCGAAAAGGAATCGTCATGAATGCCATTTCCGCAGTTGACCTGGCTTTGTGGGATTTACTAGGAAGAGTACGTCAGGAACCTGTCTATGCAATGATAGGTGGAAAGGTACGTGAAGAACTTGTTTTCTATGCAACCGGACCTCGACCAGATTTAGCAAAAGAAATGGGATTCATTGGAGGGAAGCTTCCTTTAACATATGGCCCGGCAGATGGAGAAGAAGGTTTAAGAAAAAATATAGAGCAAGCCGCAGAAATGAGAAAGCGTGTCGGAGATGAATTTTGGCTCATGTGGGATTGCTGGATGTCACTCGACTTGCCTTATGCTCAGAAATTAATGCAAAAATCGGATGAGTTAGGCTTTAAATGGGTAGAAGAATGCTTTAACCCAGATGACTACTGGAGTTACCGAGATCTCAAGAAGCGCGCTGGTAACAACATTATGGTAACTGGCGGAGAGCATGAAGCCACGCGTTATGGATTCCGCTTATTGCTGGAAATGTGCGATCTCGATATTATTCAACCAGATGTTGGATGGTGTGGAGGTCTAACCGAATTGATTAAAATTGGAAATCTTGCAGAGAGCTACAACAAATTAGTCATTCCACACGGCAGTGGTGTTTATAGTTATCATTATGTAACGACTAAGAATAACAGTCCGTTTACAGAATACTTGGTCATGAGCCCTGAAGCAGACCATGTAGTCCCGCAATATTATCCATTAATTAAAGATGAACCAATACCAATCAATGGGAAACTGAAAGTTGGAGACGAACCAGGATTTGGTGTGGAGTTGAATAGAGAAGCAGGATTAGTGGAAGTTAAGAAGGGTACATCTCTCTAAGTGCGAGATAATAAGGAGAAGTAGCGTCGAAAAGAAGCTGCTTCTTCTTTGTGTTGCCGCGGTTAGGGAAGGGAAATTGGTGTAAGCCTAATAAAAAAGTACGCCTAAACAAAAAGAGAACCACGCTACCTAACAAGGATGTGGTTCTCATAATCAAGCTATTTTCTTTCCTTCTCACCTTTCAACTCCGCCACCAACACATACCGCTCAGGCGCAGCACCAACAAAGTTAAACGGATAACAAGTTGAAACCGTCAACGTTGCCCTCGGCCTCGGTACAATCACAGTCCGGTCATCCTCATCAACAATCCGAACCCTTCGCACTTTATACTCAAATACACCTTTGCCAGTCGTTACAATGAGCAGGTCATTTTCCCTAACTTCACCTAGCTTGCGAAAAACAGTATCGCGATGTCCGGCTAGAACAGAGTTGTCATTCTCCCCAGGAAGAACACTACCAGCAAAATGCCCAACGCCTTTTTCCAACTCATCCTCATCAGTTCCGTGATAAATCGGCAACGTTGCATCTAGCTTCGGGATATAGAGCTCACCCATTAATTCGCCGATTTGAGGCTCAAGAGGGAAGCTAGAGGGATCAGCATCTTCTTCAACCACTTCAACATCAGCAACAGCATCTTCGTCAACAATAGGCTCCGTATTCTCGCCCGACACTTCAACAACTTCTGTCTGAGCACTTCCTGTTTTAAACAGAAAGTACCCTTGTAAAAATTTGAACGCATTGGTCGTAGAAAACCAAAGTCCACCTACGACGAGAGCACCACACAAAATGAGCACAATGTTTCGCTTCATCGTAGAATTACGCACCTTTAACTTTAAAACGGCGATAAAGGAGAATACCTGCAAGTGCAACAACTAAGCCACCTGCTGTATTGGCAACGTAATCCGAGGCAGTCTTAGGAAGCTTTGCTCCTCTTTCTGTTTTCGTCACAGGTTTCTTCTTTTCGCTAGTTTTTTGTTCTTTCTTCTCAACTTGCTTCACAATTACTTCTTCAGTCTTTTTCAAATCTTTCCCTGTCTCAGTAATGATCTCAGAGCCAAACATATCAGCAGTAAAAACTAAATCAGCTAGCAATTCACCTTGCTTGTTATACAATTCAATCAAAAGGTCATAACCATCCGTGCTTGTCATTGTCATTAACGTAGCTAGAGAAACAGACTGTTTTTCATCACCTTTCACAAGGTAGAACTTCACATCCATTTCAAACAAATCAAGTAATTGCGTGAAAATATCAAGCAGCTCAGCAATTTGCTCAGGAGTCACATCAGAAGCCTCATCGAAATCTTCAAACGCCATCATTCGTTCAGATAGTTTATCTAATCGATCCAAAAACGCAGGGTTTTCTAAATCAAGAGTAAGAAAATGTTTAAATAATCTTTCTAACTCATCGTACGTTAAGCCTAATTGCTCAAACAAATCATCAATATCGGAAAAGACAATGTCTTCGTCATAATAATCCTCATCGTAATAATAAAGATAGTATTCAATCGCCCAATCTAAGTCTTCTACATGTTCATAGTATTCAAGGGAGTCACCATGTTCCTCTAATAGAGAAAGCAATTCATCCATTGTTAGCTCATACTTCTCAAGTAATTCTTCTAAGTTCTCATCTGTCAGAGGAGTTAAATTGTAAAAATAAAGATCAATATCTAGATCGTCCACAAACGTATACACATCTAAAATAGCTTGTCCTTCTTCCAACTCACCATTTTCGATCAATAAAGCAGTTGCCTCCTCAAGAGTAAGCCCATATTCATCGAGTAACGCCATAAGTGACTCTTCTGTAAGAACTTCCCCTAAAAAGTACGTCAAATCTTCCAAATCATAAAAGTCTTCAAGAGTGAGGTCATAAAAATCTAGATACTCTTCCAGCTCTTCTACAGACCAACCAATGCCGCTCACATATTCCTCAACCTCAGCTTCAGTAGGAGCAGCAAGCGCATTAAAAGGCAATGCTAAAAGACCTAAGACAACCACCAACGACATGAACAACCGTTTCACATAACATTCCTCCATAAGATAAATTGTAAATTTCTAGATAATTATAATCCCAGAAACTGAAAAATGGTATAAATATTTTATGGAAAGGGGTCAGACCCCTCTCTATTACTTCACAGCAATAAAGAGGGGTCTGACCCCATACCTATATAAAGAACATTTGAACCCATTTCATCCATCCATACAAAGAGAGCCATAAAGGAATACTTAATAGAGTTCCCCAGAACAAACCTATAAAAACACCACCATTATAGTTCATAATAACGCCTCGTCTCTATGTGATAGTATAAGGACTTTCTACTATTATACATGAAATGGTTCTTAATAAAGGTCCTAATCGTCCAACAAATTGCTTCAAAAATCTCTTCTTTCCAACTTGCCAGTATATCATTTTTGCAAATGCCATAGGTCTAAAGAATCAAATCTATTAAAATAAGCTAAATAGCATCTAGTCAGAATAGCTTAATAGAGGTAAAATTAACTAAAATATAGATTAATTATGGCGAATGAGGAGGTCTTATGTAGATGAAGGAATCATCAACACTTCGTAAAGTGGTTATTTCTTCTACATTTGCGACAGGTTTGTTTCTAGCAACCCCGCAAATGGCAGACGCGGCTCTCGGTGATCAGACATTGCGTCAAGGGATGGATCACCCGGATGTTAAAGAATTACAAGATGCACTTAAGAAAAAAGGTTTTTTTAGTTTTGACCGTTCTACAGGTTTTTACGGAACCATTACAGCAGATGCGGTACGTGACTTTCAAAGAAAACATAATTTGCAAGTAGATGGTATCGCCGGCCCACAAACATTAGGAAAGCTACTATCGGAGATGGGCGGACAAGCTCCTGTTCAAACGTCAACTCCTTCCACATCTAAGACTACATCCACCACGAGCAACTTAAGCAGCGTTTCTAGTTTAATTCGCTTCGGTTCTAACGGATCTCAAGTTGAACAACTTCAGCAAAAGTTGAAAGAACAAGGTTATTACAAGCATTCCATTACAGGTCAATTTGGTCGTGTAACAGAAGCGGCTGTTCGTGATTTCCAACGAGCAAATAACTTAGTAGTTGATGGAATTGTTGGACCAAAGACATTATCACAACTAATTAACGAACCATTACCAGCACAACAAACAACGTACCAAGAGCCAAAGGTAACTGAAGAGCGAAACCAACAAACAAGCAATGAAACGGTCACAAATGCTGCTCCTACCCAAACAACAACGACTTTACGAGTAGGTAGCAGTGGTTCGTCCGTAACTAACCTACAAGCACAACTTCGCTCAGTCGGTGTATTTAACCAAGAGCCAACAGGTTATTACGGAGAAATCACAGCAACAGCGGTTCGCAACTTTCAAAGAGTACATAACTTAACTGCTGATGGAATTGCAGGACCGAAAACGATTAGCAAACTTAACGAAGTGGCGACAAACAAACCAGCTCAAACGACAACTCAAGCGCCTACGACCACAAATACAACAAATACAACACAACAAGTATCAAGGTCAAATAGCAACCCAGCGGCACTGGTAACCAATTTAGTTGCAGAAGCAGCGAACCACATTGGTACTCCATACCTTTGGGGAGGTACGACAACAAGAGGATTTGACTGTAGTGGGTTTACTCAATTCGTATTCAATCAACAAGGGATCTCATTGCCAAGAACGGTTGCTCAACAGTGGAACGCAGGGAAATCCGTTTCACAACCATCGGTAGGAGATATGGTTTTCTTTGAAACATATCAAAAAGGTCCATCACATAACGGGATCTATATTGGGAACAATCAATTTGTACATAGTGGCTCTTCTACTGGAGTAACCATTACAAGTATGAATAATCCTTATTGGAAGCAGCGTTATTTAGGAGCGAAAAGAATGTATTAATAGAAAAGACTTGATTTCTGATGTGAACAGAAACCAAGTCTTTTTGTCATGTCATTAAGCAAACAACGACTTAACCTTCTTCGTTCCACGTACCATATACACGATGGATTTAATATGTAACGGATACCCTTGTGTGTTAGTAATCGCATCGTCTACGTCAATTAGAGCAGGGACCAATACTTTCTTACCTACTTTCACTTCTTCCCCTACTAAATCAATACGGAACTTAAATTGCTCTGTTAGTTTTTCGTAATGGCGTTTCTCTAAATAACTTAAATAAAAACGTACCTTTTTTTCTTTAGCATGAGTGGCAGCAAGTTTCAATAAGTCTAATAGAACCTTTTTAGAGGTGGATTCTTTGCTAATTCCCATTTTACGAACTTGGTAGGAATAAGCTAGATTTTCTAAAATAATAGGCTGGTCACTAATATCTATTAGGTCAATATCCTGCTCGGAACTTGAACACGGAACAAACTCAAGTGTTCCAACATCTCTTCCGTCTTTATCCTGGAGTATAAAAGCCTCAGAATCATCGTGGAGAGATGAGATAGGGAGTTGTCTTGACTTGGCTATTTTTTGCCATGTAGCCATAAATTTTTCTCTGTGTTTTTCAGTATTTGCAATTATGTACATGATCATTCACCTTTCAAATTAAACTCGTTTATATATTCCACAATTTTTCATTTAATTACATTATAAGACGAAAAACGTCTAATTTAGTAGAAAAAACTCAAACAACGGTAAAAAATGACAAGTTCTCATTGTTATTCGTGTGTCAAGATATGTTATAATGCACACTAGTTATTTGTAAATCTCTTGAGATATGCATCTATAAGAGAATACTAGTAAGATATTTTACTAATTTTGATGCAAATAATGCAGAATTTTATTACACTATATCCAATTAATTCTACATCTGTCATCTGATTACTTCTAGTTTCGACATAAATTGTTATGATAGACTGATAGTACAAATTAACAGCTAATAAAAGGAGCGATACTTTTTATGAGAGTAAGAAAAGCAATTATTCCAGCAGCTGGACTTGGTACAAGGTTCTTGCCTGCAACAAAGGCTCAACCAAAAGAAATGTTACCTATAGTAGACAAGCCAACTATTCAATACATTGTAGAAGAAGCAATTGCTTCTGGAATTGAAGACATTATTATTGTAAGTGGACGTGGAAAACGTGCAATTGAGGATCACTTTGATAAGTCTTATGAATTAGAAGAAACATTATTGAAAAAAGGTAAAATGAACCAATTAGATGAAATTCAAGCAATTTCAAATATGGCTAACATCCACTATATTCGACAAAAGGAACCTAGAGGATTGGGGCATGCTATAGCTTGTGCAAGTCGTTTTATTGGAGATGAGCCATTCGCCGTTTTACTAGGCGATGACATAGTAAAATCAGATACACCTGTGTTAAAACAATTAATTGAAGTGTATGATCGGTATAATTCCTCTGTAGTGGGGGTACAAGAAGTACCAGATGAAGATGTTTCTAAGTATGGAGTGATTCAACCAAAAGGTCAAGAACTTGAACCTGGTGTAATTAGTGTCGCTGATTTTGTGGAAAAGCCTGCTCTTGAGGTGGCGCCTTCAAATTATGCGATTATGGGGCGTTATGTACTTAGACCGGAAATCTTTGATATTTTAGAAAACCTTGAGCCTGGTGCTGGTGGGGAGATCCAGTTAACGGATGCTATTAAAAAGTTAAATGAGCAACAAGCTGTTCTTGCAAATGATTTCTCAGGTATTCGTTATGATGTTGGAGATAAATTTGGCTTTGTTCAAGCGACAGTTGATTTTGCGCTACAACGTGAAGACTTAAAAGATGATGTATATAAATACCTAGAATCAGTTTTGAAATCACAACTTTTAGTAAAGTAAGGGGACTATCTAATATGAAAATTGCTGTTGTTGGTACGGGGTATGTAGGTCTTGTAACAGGTGTCGCTTTGTCTGATATTGGCCATGATGTGACTTGTATTGATTTAGATTCTGCTAAAGTTGAAATGATGCGTGGTGGCATTTCTCCTATTTATGAGCCAGGATTAGAAGAACTAATGAGAAAAAACCACAGTGCTGGCAGACTACATTTTACTTCGAAGCATCAAGAAGGTTTTGATGGGGCAGATGCTATCTATATTGCTGTTGGTACTCCGCAAAAAGAAGACGGGACAGCTGATCTGCGTTTTATTGAAGCTGTTGCGAAAGATATTGCAGCTAATATTACAAAAGAAGCTGTTGTTGTTACAAAGAGTACTGTTCCAATTGGTACGAATGAACTTGTTAAAAAAATCATCACTGAAAATACCGATACACCAGTAGAGGTTGTCTCAAATCCGGAATTTTTACGTGAAGGTTCAGCCGTACATGACACATTTAACGGCGACCGTATTGTTATCGGTGCTGAATCAGAAAAAGCAGCATCATTAATAGAAGAAATTAATAAGCCATTTGGCATTCCTGTGTACAAGACAGATATCAGAAGTGCAGAAATGATTAAATATGCGTCTAATGCTTTTTTAGCAGTGAAGATTTCTTTCGTTAATGAAATTGCTAACCTTTGTGACAAACTTGGAGCGAACGTAGAAGACGTAGCTCAAGGAATGGGTCAAGATAAGCGTATCGGAAGCATGTTCTTAAATGCCGGAATTGGGTATGGTGGCTCTTGTTTCCCTAAAGATACAAGCGCGTTAGTACAGATTGCAGATCAAGTTGGAATGGACTTTGCCTTATTAAGGGAAGTAATGAATGTTAATACGAAACAGCAAGAGTTACTTGTGAATCTTGCAAAAGAACGCTTCGGCAGTTTGAAAGGTAAACGTGTAGCTATGCTTGGGCTTGCATTTAAACCTAACACAGATGATATGCGTGAAGCAGCTTCTATTGTTGTTGCTCGTGAACTTGTGTTGGCGGGGGCAACGGTTGTTGCTTACGATCCGATTGCAACGGACAATGCTAAACCTTTGCTACCTGAAGCAGTTGAGTATGTTGATTCACCTGAAGCTGCGTTGAGTGGTTCTGATTTTGCTCTTGTTCTTACAGAGTGGGATCAAGTTAAGAATGTGGAGTTATCGAGCTATGCACAACTCTTAAATGAGCCGATCGTATTTGATGGTCGTAATTGCTATAATTTAGAAGAAGCGAAAGAAGCCGGTTTGGAGTACTATTCAGTTGGAAGACCATCTGTTCAACAACAACCGAGTTTAGTTTAATAGTGATCCCTTCTCCCCTATTGGGGAGAGGGGTAATAAGAAAATGGAAAGTCGTATGTATACGACTTTTTGTATGTAAAGAACTTAAGTTTAAACGATAGAATGTGACATCAAAAAGGGTGATGTTTCTGGGAAGGGTTGAAAGCGTGATGTTAAGTGAAATCATTAAACGAACAAGCAAAAATAAGCTATCACGTAAGTTTGTTAAAAAAACAAAAAAACGGATAGATAAGGTGATGACTCATCAACAAAAGGTATTTATAAAGGGTTTGTTTTCACCAAAACAACAAGAAATGATTAAGAAGCTCTTTAACCCAGAAGTGAATCATCACCAAAAGAGAGTCGATCGTTTAAGACGGAAATTATTAAATTTGGGCTTTACTGAACGAGCATATGCTGATTTACAAGATATTTTAGAGAGAAGTTCTAACACATATTTGAAGAAGTTAGCAGCCTGGGAGTTACTAATGTGGCATGCTAATCAATACACTGAGGAAGATGCACGTGAGTGTTTGCGACTAATTGAATTAGCGGTACGTAATGAAAACGATCCTGTGTATCTTCGTCGGGCCGTGATTATGAAAGCGGAGAGTCATCAACAATTAGGAGAAGTAGAGGTAGCAAAGAATTTGGTGAGTGACGCGTTAAAGGAAGGTGCACACGCTGATCTCTATCTTGCACGAGCCAACTTAGAAACCACTCTAGAAGAGCGAATAAAGTGGATTAATAAAACACTTGAACTTTATGCTACTTCTGATGTTTCATACGAGCGGTCAACTACTTTACACCCATATGATGGACTTACGTCTCTCGTAAATATGAAAAAAAGTATTGAATTTTCTCAACCGAAAGTGACAGTAATTATGCCAGTTTACAACGCAGAAGATGTTATAACAACTTCGATAAAGTCGATATTGTCTCAGACATGGACTAACTTGGAAATCATTGTTGCTGATGACTGTAGTACAGATGCAACTGTAGATAAGGTTGAAGAATTTGTAAAGCTGGACTCTAGAGTGAAAATAGTAAAAGCAAGTTCCAACGGTGGTCCATATGTTGCTCGTAACTTGGCATTGCAAGTTGCAACAGGTGAGTTTGTAACATGTCAAGATGCGGATGACTGGTCACACCCGGAAAAGATCGAAAAGCAAGTGAAGCATTTAATGGAAAACCAAGCTGTTATCGGCAATACTTCTCAACAGACAAGGGCTACAAATGATTTGATCTTCTACAGAAGAGGCAATCCAGGGTTTTATATCTTTAATAATATGTCTTCTTTCATGTTTAGAAGGAAGCAAGTAATGGAGTCAATTGGTTATTGGGATTGTGTCCGTTTCGGAGCAGATTCCGAATTAATTAAGAGAATCAAAACACAATTTGGGGTAGAATCTGTTGTTGAATTAAAAACAGGCCCGCTGGCGTTTCAAAGACAGTCTGAGGGTTCTCTTACCGCAAGTAGTGCATTTGGTTACCATGGTTTTTTTATGGGAGCAAGAAAAGAATACTTTGAGGTATATAATCAATACCATGCTATTGCAAATTCACTTAAATACGACTTTCCACAAGAAAGTAGGCCATTTCCAGTGCCTGAACCAATGTGGCCCACTCGAGAAAAGGAAAAAGGGGCACGCAGAAAGTTTGATGTTATTATTATTTCAGACTTCAGACTCGATGGCGGATCTACCTTATCTAGTGTAGAAGAGATAAAAGCACAAAAACGAATGGGGCTAAGAACGGGCCTCGTACAAATGGCACGTTATGATTATAATCCAAGAAAAAAAGTCAATCCGAAAATTAGAGAGTTAATAGATGGCGAGCAAGTCCAGATGTTGGTTTATGGTGAGGAAGTCTCTTGTGACTTATTACTTGTTAGATACCCACCTTTATTGCAAGTTAAACAAATTTATTTACCTGATATAGAAGCAAAAGAATTGAAAGTAATTGTAAATCAAACTCCTTTAAGGGATTATGGCTCTGAAGTGGTTGTACGATTTGACATTGAACAGAGTCAAGAAAATCTAAAAGAATACTTTGGCAAGAGTGGAACTTGGTATCCAATTGGTCCGCTAGTTCGAGAAAAGCTAATTACTTATCATGCTGAAGAAATAAAGGCTATAAACCTTTCAGATGACGATTGGTCTAATATTATTGACGTAGGTGAATGGCGGCAATCTGATCGATCAAAGTTTAACGTAAAACCAAGAATAGGTAGACATTCAAGGGACCATGATGTTAAATGGCCAGATGACCCAGCTTTATTATCTACTATCTATCCTTCAAGTCCGAAATATGAAATTTATGTTCTAGGCGGAGCGAAAACACCGGAAAAGACTCTTGGTAAACTACCGAAAAACTGGAAGGTTTATGAGTTTGGTGAGGTAAGTCCAAGAGAGTTTCTTGCTAGTATTGATGTCTTCGTTTACTACACGCATCAGGATTGGGTTGAATCTTTTGGTAGAGTTATTATAGAGGCCATGGCAGTTGGGATTCCTGTTATCTTACCTCCGTCTTACAAGGATTTATTTAAAGAAGCTGCTATTTACGCAGACCCTTATGAAGTACAAGATACCATAGAGCAGTTAATTCAAGATCGTTATTATTATCAGAAACAAGTGGAGATAGCGTTGGCATATATTGATATAAACTTTGGATATAAAAAACATGCACTAAGGTTGGGTTTTAGTAAGTCTGATTAGAGCAAAGGGGTAAGGAAATGAAAGATATTAAGAACGGTAATAGAGCATCTTTAAGTGCTAACTCACATCTGGAGGTTGAAGAAAATACTTTGATCAAAGGTAAGATAGAAAGTTACTTTAGATCCGATTTAATTGAACTTAAAGAAAAATATGAACAGGAGTTGACCTTGAATAGAAAGTTTTCTGCTAATATGGCAGACTTGAAAGTTGAGATAGCGACTATACAAGGTAAGTTACTATTGGAACAGGAAAAGAATTTAAATTTTCAAACTGAAAACACATTTTTAAAAGAAGAAAATAGTAAGCTTGGAAACAAAGTAGATAGTTTTGAGAAAATGTTGGCTGATAAAGTTAGAACTATTGAAAAGTTAGATGAAAACAACAAAAGTAATTTTATAAGTCAAATTGATTTAAAAGAAAAGTTGGATGCTCAGTATAATCGAAATAAGGAGCTATCTGAAAGTTTTACAGATCTTCAAAAGTCTTACTCTCAAATTGAGGGAGAGCTCAATAGGGAGCGAGAGAAAAATTCAGATTTACTTCACGAGGAACTTCTGTTAAAAGAAGAACTTGTTTATGCTATTAAGCAGTTAAAGGTAGAAAATGAAAACAGCCAACAAGATTTAGAAAAACAAAATCAATTATTATCTGAATTGAAGTCAGTGTACTCTAAGCTCAGACAAGAAATTGAGAGAGTTGAGTCTTTAAAATCTGAACTAGATGAAGTAAAAAAAGTCCAAAGTGTAAAGGTTAATCAAAGTGAAAGAAAACTTAAGATCGATATGGAAAAGTTAAATGATAAAAAAGAAGTTAATTTGAAGCTACAAGCTAAGATAAAAAAAATGAACGTGGAAATAAAAGAGGTAAAAAGGAAAATCAGTGTTGCTAATAAGCAAAAAGTTAAGGCGAAGAAAATGTATGAGCGAATTAAGGGGAGTCGTACTTGGCGCTATACAGCTCCACTAAGAAGTATGTTGGATAAGATCAAATAAAAGATTTCGCAAGTTTTTTTCACATAATTGAAAGGTGATTCTAAAAGAATAACTTAAAGGAGTACTACGTATGGATAAAAAACAAAGCAAAAAAACGAGTAGCTTTGGAGTTGCCAAGCTTTTCGAAAAAGAAAAAGAAATAGAAAAAGAGATTAAAAATGTTCAGGCTGGTATAAAAAAAGAAGTAACAAGAGAGAAAGAGTTATTATCAACTCTAAAGGAATTAGAAGAAGAGCTAGCAAAAAGTAAAGCAGATTACAGAAAAGTAGAAAAGGAAACAAGACGATACAGAAATCAATTTAAGACAATAGAGGAAAGCCGAATTTGGAATTTATTATCCCCGGCAAGAAAGATTGGTTTAAAACTAAAAGGGGATAATAAGACAGAAATTAAATCGACAACTAATAAAGTAACTAATCAAGTATCAACTGAAGGATCAGCTATATCTCCTATCAAAGCTCCTGAAAAACAACCACTAAAAGACTGGCAAAAAAGAGCTAAAAGAAAAGTACAATGGGCTAGAAGAAGATTATTAAATTTAGGTTTTACGGAACGTGGGTATGAAGAACTTCATGGGATGGTTGAAGATTCATCAAAGCCGTATATCAGGAATTTAGCTGCTAGAGAACTAGCTTTGTGGCACGCTAATCAAAGATCAGAAGAAGATGCGAAAAAATGCCTAGAGTATCTCGAAATTGTTAAGCAAATTAAAGATGATCCAGACGTAGTTCGTCAGACTGCAATTATGGAAGCAGAATGTCACGACTTAGTAGGAAATATGAAGGCAGCGAGAGAAGCTATTACTGAAGCTTTAAAGTTAGTGCCACACCCTGATTTATATCTTGCTGCTGCTAATCTAGAATATAACGTATCATCTAGGGTCGATCTTATTAATAAGTCAATGGAATTATTTGATGCAGCACCTATATATTTGAACGATTCTAAGAACGGTTTTGAGTATGATAAACTAGATGCGAGAGCTAGTTCAATTAAATTAACTAGTGATGCTCCAAAAGTTACTGTAATTATGCCTGTATACAATGCAGAGGAATTTATTCGAACTGCAATTGAATCAGTATTAGTCCAGACTTGGACCAATTTAGAAATATTAATTGTCGATGATTGTGGGACTGATGGTACGGAGGAGATTATTCAAGAGTATATAGAAAAAGATCACAGAGTGAAGTATCACAAGATGGAAAATAACGGTGGACCATATGTTGCTAGAAACTGGGCTATGCAAAACGCTACAGGTGACTTCATTACTTGTAATGACTCAGATGATTGGTCTCATCCAGAAAAAATAGAAAAGCAAGTATTACATCTAATTGAAAACCCAGAAGTTATGGCTAATACTTCACAACAAGCTCGAGCTACTTCAGATCTGAAATTTTATAGACGTGGAAATTTTGGGGCGTTTATTATTCCAAATATGTCTTCTGTAATGTTTAGGAGAGAAAAGGTGCTAGCTGAGCTAGGGGTTCTTGATCCTGTGAGATTTGGAGCTGATTCAGAGTTTGTGAAAAGGATGAAAAAGATCTTTGGAGATAATAGAGTTGTTGATTTACCAACAGGGCCGATGTCATTTCAAAGACAAACGGAAGGTTCTTTAACAGGGAACTCGGCGTTTGGTTATCATGGGTTCTTTATGGGGGCAAGAAAAGAGTACAATGAAAGTCAGTTATATTTCTATTCAAAAGAAGAAAATTTAAAATATGATTCAAAACAAGAACGCCCCTTCGCTATTCCTGAGCCAATGTGGCCTACAAGGGAAAGTAAATCTCCAACTGGTAGAAGGCATTTTGATGTGATTATAGCATCTGAGTTTCGAATGACAGGTGGATCAAACATCTCAAATATGGAAGAGATAAAGGCACAAAAACGTATGGGGCTACGTACAGGTTTAATTCAGATGTCTAGATATGATTTGAATCCAAATAATAAAGTTCGACCAGAAATTCGAGATTTAATTGATGGGGATCAAGTACAAATGATCGTTTATGGGGAAAAGGTATCATGTGATTTATTGATACTAAGATACCCACCGATCCTCCAAGACAAGCAACGTTATATACCGGATGTAGAGGCAAAAAACATTCGTGTGGTCGTAAATCAACCTCCAATGAGCGATTATAGTGAAAATGGGGTAGTACGTTACGATTTAGAACGTAGTAGTAGACATTTGAGAGAGTATTTTGGTGAAGGTGGTATTTGGAGCCCGATTGGACCTTTAGTCAGAAACGCATTATATGATAACCATAATGACGAACTCTCGGCAATTACATTATCTAAAGATGATTGGACCAATATTATAGATGTGGATGAATGGAAGCGAGAATCCCGTCCAATTTATGAAGGTAGGCCTAAAATTGGAAGAGTTTCAAGAGATCATTATGTTAAGTGGCCGGCTGATCCTGAAGAATTAATATCGATTTACCCAACTAACAATGATTATGAAGTTCATGTTTTAGGAGGAGGAAAAACTCCAGAGAAGATATTGGGTGAGATTCCTTCAAATTGGAACGTTTTAAAATATGGTGAATTAGACCCGAAAGAGTTTTTAGCTGGTCTGGATGTTTTTGTTTACTTCACTCACCCAGATTGGGTTGAGGCATTTGGTCGAGTTATTATCGAAGCTATGGCAGTAGGAGTCCCTGTTATCCTTCCTCCTCAGTATAAGGAGTTATTTGGGAATGCAGCAATTTATGCTTCGCCAGATACTGTTCAAATCGAGGTAGATCGTTTAATGTCTGATGATAAATATTACAATCTGCAAGTTAAGTTAGCTCATGATTATGTAGAAAACCAATTTGGTTATACTAAACATGCAATTAGATTAAGTAGGTATTTAGAGAATGGAAAAATTGAGATACCCAATATGGAAGTCTTGATTTAAGAATAGATTATATATTCGTTTAGGATAGTATTTAGACTAAACGAAGAATATTACAAAATGGTTATTCGGTAGTTATTTAACTACCGGGTAACTTTTATAAATAACTAGTAGTACTAAGGGCTCGTTACTTTTGTTTGGTACTATTTGAAATTTGGGGGACTTCTAATGGAGAGTTCTAAAACTTCAAGTGAAAAAGAGAATGATAACCTTCAAAAGCTCGATGGTTATAAAGATGTATTGCTTGAAATAAAAAATATAATTAAATCATTTGAAGAAAAAAATGCTTCTATTGACGTGAAGAAAGAGTCTCAATTAAATGTACTTAGAGGAAAGATTAATAGTGCAATAGAAGATGATCGATTATTAAATTGTTTAGATGAGATAATAAAAGATAGAAAAAATAAGGATAAATTATATGTAAATGCATTAAAGCATGCATATGATAAAATTAATAAATCAAATAAGAATGCCGAAGAGAAAAGAAAGGTTTTCACTAAAATTCTTACAGGACTTAAGTTAGATGAAATAGGTGAACCTTTTACAAGAAATGCTCAACGAGTTAAGGTCTCATTTGAATCACAGGATTCCTTTAGAGCAAATATGGTTCGTTATACAAGGAAAAGACAACTTGGTAATTATAGCCCTGAATGGTTTCTAGATAAAAAGTCAAATGGGTTTGCATTTATTGATGAATTAGGTGTCGAAAGACCGTGGGCTTCTAATAAGGAATATAAACTTACTGAAATCCCAATGAAAAAGGGGATTGTTGTTAAGCCGACAAATGGATCAGGATCTAATGGCGTCTATTTAGTTATTGATTTAGATAATATACGAGATGTAAAAAGAAAAAAGGTACTAACTAGTTGGGATGCTTTTAAAGAGAGCATGAAAGAGGATATTTCTTCCGGTAAAGTCAAAAGGGATGTGTGGAATGTTGAAGAATTAATTTTTGAAGATGAAGATCAGACGGAACCTTCTAGAGACTTGAAGTTCTTTTGCTTCTATGGTCAACCGGCACTGATTTTAGAAGTTTGTAGATATCCAGAGACTAGGTATTGTTGGTGGGACATAAATGGAAATAATATACTAACAGGGAAATATGAAGACCGACTTTTTCAAGGACAGGGAATAAATGATGAGATGATTAATCTTGCTTCGTTTGTTAGTTCAGAAATACCATCTGCCTTTTTAAGGATTGATTTTTTGAAAACTCCAAACGGAATGAAATTTGGAGAGTTTACACTTAGACCCGGTCTATTTGAACAGTTTAATAAGAAGACTGACCGTTTACTAGGAACTCACTATTTAGATGCAGAAGGACGTCTAGTTGCAGACTTACTTTCGGGAAAAGAATTTAGAGCTTTCTCTAAAATTAAATCAACACTTACTTAATAAAACAGAGAGAAGTAAGGATACTGAAAATATGGAAATCAAACAAACCGATGTACACTTTATAATATCTCCATCACCTTGGGAGCAAGATCCATTACAATATCGTCGACATCGTTTGGCAAATTATCTAATAAAAGAATCTAATACAAAAGCGGTATATTGGATTGCGCCTAAACCGTCTTCAATTAAGAGTTTGTTCCTAGAGCCAGAAGTCAAAGTTTTAAATAATGGCATCATTCAAATTCTTGTTCGGGATTTCAAAAGTTTTATAAGGTATGTTGAACCTTTTCAGTCAAGAGTAAAGAAAAAGATTATAAAGACTGAGCGAAAATCAAGTAATCTTTATTTATGGTATACGTACCCTGCCTTTTCATCTCTTACGAACCTAAACATGTGGCAAAAAATTATTTATGATTGCAGTGACTATTGGAGAGAAGCCGAACAAGTTGATAATAATTGGATGAATACAGTTAAACGTGAAATGATTATCCAAAGTGAAAAACGGATAGTAAAGGCATCAGATATATGTTTTGCTTCCTCAAAACACTTGTCTGATCATCTTTACAAGTTAAAACATAAGAATATATTCCTTCTTGAAAATGGTGTTGATTTTGAACTTTTTCAGAAAAGGAAGAAGAAGCCGATAAACGCTAAGCCAATACTAGGGTTTGTTGGTGGTCTAAAACCGTGGAAAATTGATTTTTCTTTATTATTAGAAGTTGCAAGAAAGCAGCAGGATTGGGAAATCGTTTTAATTGGAAGTTCATATGGACAAGCAGGGAAGGCCTTTAAAGATTTACTAGCTCAAAGAAATGTAACTATTTATGATTCTGTTCCCTTTTCTGATATTCCGGAATACCTAAGTACTTTTGATGTTGGACTACTGCCATATTTAGATAATGAGTATAATCAGGGTGTATTTCCTCTGAAATTCTTTGAATACTTAGCGAGTGATTTACCTATTGTTGGCTGTGGAATACCTTCAACCAAACATTACGAGGAAGAAGGAATTTACGAACAAACAAAAAATAATTCTAATTATTTTATTGATGCCTGTTTGCAGGCATTAAAAAATCGGGATATTAATAAAGAAAAGAGATTAACATTAGCTAAGTCTTCTGATTGGAATGAAAAAATTGAACGAATGTTAAAAGAACTCAGAAGGTAAGAATTTAGGAGAAAATTATGGGATTAGAACGAAGCGGATTGGTAAGTGTCATAATGCCTGTATATAATCGGGAAGCAACAGTAAGAGATGCCGTTCAAAGTATACTTGAACAAACATATGAATACTTTGAATTAATAATTGTTGATGATGCATCAACAGATTGTAGCGCTTCTATTATTCAGGGAATTGAAGACCGTCGAATCCGCTTCTATTCTCATGAGACCAATAAAGGCGGATCAGCTGCTAGAAATACTGGAATCCTAATGGCGCAGGGAAAATGGATTGCTTTTCAAGATAGTGATGATATTTGGAAAAGAGATAAACTAGAAAAACAAATGAACTATGTTAGCGAAATGGATCAGGTCTCTCCGTCTATAATTTATACAAGCTTCATCCGCCATAAAGATGGAAAGCAAGAGCTTATCCCACAGGCGGATCATCGAAAGAAACAAGGTGATATTCATAAAGAGTTGATTGAAGAAAATTTTATATCAACTCAAACCGTACTATTACCGAAAGAGTGTTTTAATCATAATGAAATGTTTGCTGAAGATCTTCCTCGCTTTCAAGATTGGGAGCTTTGGCTTAGGCTTTCATTATCATATCGTTTTGTTTGGATCGAAGAGCCCCTTGTCGATGTTTTTTATACGGAAGAAAGTATATCTTCTAACCACAAGAAACTCGTCCTTGCTTATGAAAAAATTCTAGACAAACACCAACATCTTTTTGAGCAAGCGGGGTCATACTATTTAGCTAGTTATTTATGCTCCTATGGCCATAATCTTTGTTTGGCTGGTGATACTAAGCGCGGAAGAAAAGTCTTGTTTCAAGCATATCGCGAAAATAAAAAGTCACTAAAGTGTTTCCTGAGCATGATAAGCTGTATTTTTGGAACAAGGTTTTATAAGAAGTTGTACTCATACTATAATCGATGATGGGAGATTGTTATGAAAGGAATAGTCCTAGCAGGTGGAAGTGGGAGCAGATTGTATCCTTTAACACGTGCTGTTTCGAAGCAATTATTACCAGTCTATGATAAACCTATGATTTATTATCCACTCTCTATCCTTATGTTAGCAGGAATTCGAGAGATCATGATTATTTCTACACCACAAGATACTCCGAGGTTTGAGCAACTACTTGGCAATGGAGACGATCTTGGAATTTCTCTTACTTATACGGTGCAAACGGAACCACGAGGAATTGGAGAAGCATTTTTGCTTGCGGAGTCCTTTATTGGAGATGATCAAGTTGCATTGATTCTTGGTGATAATATTTTCTACGGACATGGATTTACTCGCTTACTTGAAAAGGTTGCAAGCAGGGAGACCGGTGCAACGATTTTTGGTTATCCTGTAAAACAACCACAGAGATATGGTGTCATTGGGTTTGATGATGAAAATCGAGTTACATCTATAGAAGAAAAGCCTTCTAAGCCATTATCCGATTATGCTGTTACAGGTCTGTATTTTTATGATAACGAAGTAGTTCAAATGGCAAAAACGATTACACCTTCTGCAAGAGGAGAGTTAGAAATAACTGATATTAATAATCTGTACCTTCAACGAAAAGAGCTACGAGTAGAATTGTTAGGTCGGGGATTTACATGGCTTGATACTGGTACTCATGAATCGTTGTTAGAAGCATCATTATTTATTGAGACGGTTGAAAAGAGACAGAACTTAAAGATTGCATGTTTAGAAGAAGTAGCATATCGGAAAGGCTATATTGACAAGGAACAACTTAAGAAGTTAGCCAATAATCTTCTTACTAATGAATATGGAACATATCTGCTATCAATGATAGAGCGTCGGTTTTAAAGGGGATAGAAAGTAAGATGATCATTGAATTTGTCGGGATGTCCGGAGTGGGAAAGAGTACGCTTATCTCCAAGTTGAAGCCAATGTTGTTACAAAAAAGTAAACGAAAAGTAAGTAGTAATCAGACGCTATCTCTACTCATTTTCTCTATGAAGTTGCTTCTGTTTCTAATAAAAGCCAATTTTATTCTTAATCCAATCAATGGAAAGGCACGTTTGAAAGTTACTGAACGATTATTGCTATCTTGTTTAAAGCATTACAAAAATCAACGAAAAAATGATTCCTATAAAATAGTTGATGAAGGGATCATCCACGCCATACTTTTTTCCATCGATAATAGAGTTGTGGGTAAAGAGGTCGACTATATGAGGTTAATAAGAGCAACTCGCTTTCTGCTAGAACTTGAAGAGGTTGTTGTTGTTTTTGTTGACGCTCATGAGAAGGATATTGTAAAAAATCGTCAGAAGCGTAATAGATCTTATAACGAGAAAACAATAAGCTTATCGTTGGTAGAGGAAGAACGTAATAGAAATGCACGTAAATTGGCTATATTGACAGAGAGCAAAGATCAACTTAGTTATACGTACATAAATTATTCTGGTGATCTAAGTGAAGAGGATACTGTATTAGCTATTGTTAATACAGTTATGGAAAAGGAACTAGCAGAGGTGTAGAAAATAGAACAAGGCGGTACTTGGCATGAAGGTCATTGAAACGAATTTTTATGATGCTAAAATAATTGAGCCGATGGTGTTTCAAGATAATCGAGGCTTTTTTACTGAAAGCTATAATAAGCAGAAGTTAATAGAAAGTGATATAATATTGGATTTTGTTCAAGACAATCACTCTTTATCAAAAGAAGCTGGGGTGTTAAGGGGACTTCATTATCAGCTCAAGCCTCGAGCTCAATCCAAACTTGTTCGAGTTCTTTCAGGAGCTATTTACGATGTGATTGTAGACATTCGAAAGAGTTCACCTACCTATGGGAAGTGGCAAGGGTTTATTTTAAGTGCAGACAACAAGAGGCAATTACTTGTGCCAAAAGGCTTTGCGCATGGTTTTTGTACACTTGTTCCAGATACTCAAGTGTTTTACAAGGTAGATGAATATTATTCACCTGAACATGATTGTGGAATTATATGGAATGACCCTACATTACAAATTAATTGGCCGGTGTCTGAACCTATTCTTTCTGCTAAAGACACGCTGTTAAAACCTTTTTTAGATGCAGAAAATAACTTTGACTAATAGGCGAAAGAGGATTGGAAACTATGAGACTTTTAGTAACAGGTGGAGCTGGATTCATCGGTAGTAACTTTATCCGTTATATGTTAAATCGATACCCAGAAGATCAAATTACGAACATTGATTTGTTAACTTATGCTGGGAATTTAGAGAATCTAAAAGGAATAGAGGAACGTAACAATTATACGTTTGTCAAAGGTGATATTACAGACCGATCTCTCATCTCCTCCTTATTTGAAAAAGGTGTAGATGCGGTTATAAATTTTGCGGCAGAGTCTCATGTTGATCGTAGCATAGTAAGCCCTGATATATTTGTAAGAACGAACATACTAGGAACTCAAGTGTTACTCGATGTGGCGAAAGAGTTTGGGGTAGAGAAGTTTGTACAAGTCTCTACAGACGAAGTATATGGTTCTCTCGGAGAAACAGGTCTTTTCCATGAAACAACCTCCTTGGCCCCAAACAGTCCTTACAGTGCAAGTAAGGCAGGAGCGGATTTACTTGTAAGATCTTATTATGAGACATTTGATATGCCCGTTACTATTACGCGTTGCTCCAATAATTACGGACCATATCAATTTCCTGAGAAATTAATCCCGCTTATGATTATGAATGCGTTGCAAGATAAACCGCTTCCGGTATATGGAGATGGCTTAAATGTAAGAGATTGGCTACATGTAGAAGATCACTGTCAAGCCATTGACCTTGTCCTCAGAAAAGGGAAGACTGGAGAGGTTTATAATATTGGTGGGAATAATGAACGGACTAATATAGAGATTGTCTCAACCATTTTAGAACGGTTGGAGAAACCTACATCTCTTATTAAGTATGTAGAAGATCGTCTTGGTCACGATCGGAGATATGCCATTGATGCCTCGAAGATCAAGAATGAGCTCGGTTGGAAGCCAGAATACACATTTGAAAAAGGAATCGAACAAACTATTACTTGGTATCTGGATAACTTGGAGTGGGGACAACGAATAATTAATGGTGATTACCAAGAGTATTACGCTAATCAATACAACAATCGATTAGGTGATAGAAGATGAACATACTTGTAACAGGCGCCAATGGTCAATTGGGACAAGAGTTGTGTGAACAGTTAGAAGCTCAAGGTATATCTTACGTAGGATGCTCTAAGAGGAAATTAGATGTTACTTCTTACGAACAAGTGAAGAAGGCTTTTACTAATTATAATCCAGATGTAATTATTCACACGGCTGCTTACACCAATGTTGATCGAGCAGAACAAGAAGAAGAATTAGCTTATGAGGTTAACGCATTAGGAGCTAAAAATGTAGCTAATGTGGCAAAGGAGATTGGTGCGAAGCTTTGCTACATTAGTACAGATTATGTTTTTAATGGAGAGGGGTTCGTCCCATACGGAGAAACAGATGAGGTAAGTCCACTAGGTGTCTACGGTAAAACAAAGTTTGCAGGTGAGCAATTTGTAAGAGAGAATGGTGACCAGTATTTTATTGTTAGAACGTCATGGGTATTTGGCAAACATGGTCAAAATTTTGTGAAAACCATGCTGAGATTAGCTGAAGAAAGAGAAGAGTTAGGAGTTGTTCATGATCAAGTAGGGTCCCCTACATACACTCATGATTTAGCTCTTTTTCTAATTGAACTCATTCAGACAAATCATTTCGGGACGTATCATGCATCAAACAATGGAAGTTGTTCATGGTACGAGTTTGCCTGTACAATTTTTGACTCAGTACATAAAAATATTAAGGTCAACCCTCTCACAACGAAGGAATTCCCCAGACCTGCACCAAGACCACACTATTCGGTGTTAGGTCATGAAGCTATTAAAGATAAAGGATTGAGAGACTTCCGTCATTGGAAGGAAGCGTTGCAAGACTTTCTAGTAGAGATAGGAGCTAAATAATGTCTAGTGTTTCAGTCCAAATTGTAACATTTAATAGCGCTGATGATATACAGTCTTGTTTAGAAGCGGTGAAGAACCAGGTCAACCCGGTTCAAAATATTGTAATTATTGATAATCACTCAAAGGATCAAACGGTTGCTAAAATAAAGGAATGGCAAAGTGCGAATAGAGACTTTCCGTTACAGCTTATTGAGAACAAACAGAATACAGGTTTTGCTCCAGCTCATAATCAAGCTATGCAATTAACAGAAACGTCCTTTGTTGTTGTGCTAAATCCAGATGTTATACTAGATCCCCACTACATAAAGACCATCATCACTTTACTTGAGTCAGATAGAGGCATAGGAAGTGCTACTGGAAAGTTATATCGAGATTCTTCTAAAAAGACCCTTGATAGTACAGGTATTTCGATTAAATTAAATCGGAGAGCTTACGACCGAGGGGCTAACGAGGATGATCTTGGTCAGTGGGATGGTTTAACGAATGTATTCGGAGTGTCTGGTGCAGCGGCTGTTTACAGACGTAAAATGATTGATGAAATCTCTATTGATGGAGAGTTTTACGACGAAGTGTTTTTTGCTTATAAGGAAGATGTGGATGTTGCCTGGAGGGCACGTTTGCTAGGATGGGAAGCGCGCTTTGTTCCCCAAGCTGTTGCGACACATAAACGGGGGTGGAAAGAAGAGAAAAAGCGTAGCGATGTCCCACTCTTCATTCGACATCACTCCTATATTAATCGTTACTATACGATTTTAAAGAACGACCAATGGTTTTTCCTTATTTTACATCTACCATTTATCATTTTTTATGAATTGGTAGCGTTTTTGTATGCTATTATGTCAGAGAGAGAATTATTAAAAGCATGGAAGGCTTTTTCTTATCAATATCAAGCGATGATGTTAAAAAGAAAGAAGATACAAGCTAAGAAAAAAGAATCTTCAAGAACACTATACCGCTTATTTAAGGGTATATGGTAGAGAAGGGTGTCATATGGACGTTAGTATTATTATAGTCAATTACAATACATGCAAATTAACGCTACAAGCAATAGATTCAGTCTATCAATCTATTACAAAATTTAAGTATGAGATCTTTGTAGTAGATAACGCTTCAACAGATTCAACCGTTGAAGAGCTAGTGCAAGGATATCCAAATGTGAAAGTAATTGCGAACCAAGAAAACGTTGGCTTCTCAAAGGCAAATAATCAAGCTATGAAAGAAGCAGCTGGTCGCTACGTTTTATTACTAAATTCAGATACGGTTGTTGAAAAAGATACATTAGATACAATGATTACATTCATGGATAAAGAAAAACAGGTTGGAGCTAGTGGCTGCAAAGTAGTACTGCCAGATGGGTCCTTAGATAAGGCTTGTCGTAGAGGTTTTCCTACTCCAGCTGCATCTTTTTATTATATGAGTGGTTTATCAAAGCTGTTTCCAAAAAGTGCATACTTCAATCAATATCATCAAGGTCATTTAGATGTAGATAAGGATTATTCAATAGATTGCTTAGTAGGAGCTTTTATGCTTGTTCGTAAAGAAGTAGTTGAACAAGTAGGGATGTTAGATGAAGAATTCTTTATGTATGGGGAAGATATTGATTGGTGCTATCGAATTAAAGAAGCTGGTTGGGATATTTATTATTATCCACATACATCAATTATTCATTATAAAGGGGCAAGTAGTAAAAAGAAGAAGCCAGTGAAGATTATTTATGAGTTCCACAGGGCTATGTACCTATTTCACAGAAAGCATTATCAAAAAAAGTATTTTTTTGCAATTAATTTTGTAATTTATCTAGGCATTTGGACTAAATTTTTAGTAGAATATATGAGGAACAACTTTCGATATTCTAACTAAGTGAGGATAAAAAAGATGATTAGAGGAAATGAACGTTTCTTAACACAAATCTATACATTGTGTGATATTTTAGCTATTCAACTAGCGTTTGTTGTTGCTTGGTGGCTAAAGTTTAACTCGGTCTTTGCTTCAGGTGTCCCACGTTTATCAACATCCACCTATTATTTGTGGGGTGTTATTTTTACGATTATCGCTATTATACTAGGGTATATCATGACATTGTACCAACCAAAGCGTAAGAAGAGATTTACTTATGAATTATTTAGAGTGAGTCAAGTTCAAGTATTCAGCATGTTTGTTTTATTAAGTTTGTTGTTTGTTTTTAATGCCGTTCATGTTTCTAGATCATTTCTATTTATCTTTTTACTTACTAGTATTGTGATTGTAGGGATCTACCGTTACTTTGTTAAAGTGGGATTAAGATATTTCAGGAAGAAGGGTTTCAATAAACAGTTTGTTCTCATTCTTGGTGCAGGCAGTGTGGGAAGATATTTTTCCGATAACTTACAACATCAGCCAGAAATGGGGTTAGAAGTGATTGGCTTCCTTGATGACAATATTTCTGAACATCAACCGGAGTTTAGTCATTATAAGCCAATTCGAGGGAAACTAGACGATTTAGAAGAAATTTTAAATAACAAGTTAATAGACGAAGTTGTTCTGGCGTTGCCACTAAGTGCACATGAAAAATATAAAGAGATTATTAATATATGCGATAAAGCAGGAGTAAGACTGTTAATTATTCCAGATTACTATGATGTGTTACCGGCCAAATTCACAGTTGACCAACTTGCTGATATCCCATTAATTAATGTTAGGGATGTGCCGTTAGACGAGCTTCGTAATCAAATAGCAAAAAGAGCATTTGATATTGTCTTTTCAATAATGGCTATCATTATTACTTCACCAATTCTAATAGGAATTGCTTTTACTATTAAGTTAACATCGAAGGGACCAATCATATTTAAACAAGAGCGTGTAGGGTTAAATAGAAGAACGTTTATTATGTACAAGTTCCGCAGTATGATTGATATGCCTCAAAATGTGTCGAATTCAAAGTGGACGACGGAGAATGACCCACGTAAGACTAAATTTGGTACATTTCTTAGAAAGACAAGTTTAGACGAACTGCCTCAATTTTTTAATGTACTAAAAGGGGACATGAGTGTAGTTGGTCCAAGACCTGAAAGAGTATATTTTGTTGAACAGTTTAAAGAGGAAATTCCAAAGTATATGGTTAAACATCACGTTCGTCCTGGTATCACAGGGTGGGCTCAGGTAAATGGTTTACGAGGAGATACGTCTATCTTCAAGCGAGTTCAATTAGACTTATTTTATATCGAAAACTGGACGTTCTTACTAGATATAAAAATTGTATGTAAAACGGTAATTAATGGCTTTATAAATAAAAATGCATATTAATCAATACGAAGAGGATGTAATCTGCAAATAGATAACATCCTTTTCGTATTTTAATATTTCTAAGTACTAATGTTCGATAAAAAAAGAGCGACTTCGTAACAAGCCACTCTTTAAATCTATAGTTCCATTTCTAAATGGGATCTAAGTATTGCACTTACACGAGTGATTTCGTCAGAAGGAACCTGGAGATAGTATATACCATTAATTGTTGTTCCATTTCCTTTAAGTTCTAATTGCTCAATCGAGTGTCTAGCATTTCGATAATTATTTTGAATTGACCACATATCATCAAGTGTTAAATCAGTACGAACAGATCTTCCGACGGTATTCAGCATGTCACCCGCTCTAGTAATAGAACTAATTTGAGCTGCTTCCTCTATGACAGCCTCTACTATTTGTCGTTGGCGATCATTTCGTCCGAAGTCTCCACGAGGATCGTCTTTTCTCATTCGGGAGTAGGCAAGAGCATCAGCACCGTCTAGATAAATTTCACCAACAGGAAAATAGTGACTGCTTCCGTAATCGAATTCTAGTTCGTTTTCAACGGAAATCCCACCAAGGGCATCAATTATTCCAACAAATCCTTTCATGTTAATACTAACGTAGTGATCAATTGGGATATTTAGTAGGTTTTCAATCGTATTTATGGTCATTTCTACACCACCATAAGAGAATGCGTGATTAACTTTATCTTGCACACCTCTACCAGCTATCTCGGTCCTTGTATCCCGAGGAATACTAACCATTTTGATGGTTTCATCATTTGGATTAATTGTCATGATTATAAGTGCATCAGAACGGCCTTTATGATTGTCACCACGTGCATCTACTCCTGCGATTAAAAAAGATAAAGGATCTTCTTTCTTAACTGTTACTTGTTCAATACGCTTACTAGATTGTTCTCTCTCTAATGGTTCATGAATTTCGAACGCAGTTTCGGTAACTGAGTTATATAAATAAAAACCAAAAGCAGTGGTTGATAAAAGTAAAACAATAAAGACTAAGCCAAGGCTAACTAGTATTTTCTTTTTCATAGAGACGCCTCTTTCTACTAAATAAAAAATATTTACAATCGTTGATTCTTACGCTATTATAATTAATTTAGTAGAAATCAGCAATACAATATCCGACACGCTATTTGTCGTTTTTTGGAATAGGATTTTTAAAGATATAATGATCTATAATTTTGGTATATTAAAAAGATGAGTTCTAAGGTTAGAAATAGGAGGGCTTCTAGTGAACAGAAGGAACTTTTTAGTTAATTTTTTGTTTTGGATCTTGTCATTTTTTGTGGGATATAAGGTGGCAAATATAGAAATTAAAAGTGAGGATGCGTCACTTTCAGATAATATGACCGTTCAAGATAAAGTAGACACATTAAATCAACAAATAAATGATACTACTAGGAAGCTTGACTATATAATTAACGTCAAACAACCTCCTTATAATGTTAGGGGAGATGCAGAAGATGATACAGAGGCAATACAACAGGCAATGTATGATGCCAAGGGGAAAGAACTGGTTATACCCGATGGAGAATATGCCATATCAAGTTCTTTAGAAATTCCAGATGACATTATTATTACAATGGGTTCAAATGCTAGGTTATTTACAGTTGGGAAATTAACAAATATTTTTAAGTGTGAAGGCAAAGTAACAGGATCTTATAAAGTAAAAAGAAACCTTTCCGTGGGAGAGCGAACCATTCCGGTTTCCAACGCTTCGGCTTTTTCAAAAGGTGATTTAATTATGGTAAGAGATGATTATAAGCCGGATGATATTCAGCCACAAAAAGGAGAATGTCATTATATCCACAGTGTAAATAAGAATAATAAAACTATAGAACTAACAGAATCTCTATGGGATAGTTATAGTACTGATTTTAATGCTTCAGTTGATATAATCAACCCTATAAAAAATATAAGAATAACTGGTGGAATAATTGAGGGGGCAGGAGTAGATGCTGGCCAAAACTCAGGTATGTTATTTAAATATGTTACTAACTTAGAAATTAGTCATACTACAGTAAGAAACTGGGCAAGACGAGGTATTATGATATCTACGGTAGTATATGGAAAAGTAGAAAAGTGTACATTTGAGAACATTTACGATACTGGTGATAGACCTGGAACTGGCTATAGTATAGAATTATCGAATGCTACTCAATGGTTTGATACAATGCACTGTTTTGCAAAAGATGTATCTAAACTGTGGGATGTCTCCGGGTTTAGCACGGACTATGGTCATACAAGGTTTTGCAAAGTTGCTTTTAATAAAATATATGGAGCTAATAGAGGTTGTATTAGTACTCATGCTGCCGGTGAGCATTTTAGTGTATTTGAAAATGATATTTATGGTTCAAGGTTATCCGAAAAGGGACAAGGACATGGTATGATGTTTCGAACCCCAAATATGAAAATTTATAATAACAGAATATGGGATTCAGTTAGGCATGGAATTGAATGTAGAAGTGAAGGGAAAGCTGGTAGTTACGAAATTTATAATAATACTATTCATTTTGCTCAGGAACATGCGATTAGAGTAGGAATGCAGGAATCCCCTGCTAAAAATGGAAAAAGCTATGTGCTTGATCAGGTAGTAATAGACGGTAATAATATTATTGATTCTGGTGGTTATGGAATTTATATTTATACCTTTACTGAGGCTTATGGAAAGCTGTCTAAATTGTCCATAACTAATAATATGATCAGTTATCTTGGTACTGCTGGGATTATTCTTGCAGGAGAAGCTTCTGGTATTAATCATGGGCTCATTTCGGGTAATACAGCTATTAATAATGGCAGTATTGAGGGGAAAGTAGGGATCTTAATTAGACCTGAAAGCGAAATGAGAGGGCTATTAATTTCCAATAATAGTTGCCATGGTGGAGAATATGGTATTCAAACAACAAGTCAAGAATTAACAATTGATTGCTTTGTTAATGGAAATTTAGTAGAAGGAACAAATGTAGGAGTAGATGGGTTTGCTAATGAGCAAATGGGACTAAATAAGCAAATTAATTAAGAAATTCAAGGCTTTTGTTTCTAATAATACCTACATATATTTACATATGATAAAAATGTATGTAACATATATATGGGTTAAATATTTGACGTATGTTTGAAATCTATTCCAACTTTTGAAGAAAATTATTATGGTTATCGTTTTAATAAACTTGTAAAATAGACAAAGTAAAATATATTTAAGGTGCTGCTAATTGTGAAATCATTATCAACAATTTTAGAACATAAAGACTTTATTTTAACTCTTGCAAAAAGAGACATCATAGCCAAATATAAACAATCTCTTTTAGGTATTCTTTGGATAATCTTGCAACCGTTAGGATTGATGGTTGTTTTAACAGTAGTTTTTTCTTTGTTTGTGAGATTACCAAGTGAAGGGTTGCCTTATGCCCCGTTTCTTTTTGTTGCTTTACTGCCTTATATGTATATTAATAGTACTGTGAATACGTCTACAAAATTAATCAATAGCTATGCGGGGTTAATTAGACAAAGGAACTTTTTTCGGCCATCCTTAGTTTTCATTAAATTTTTATCCGAGACAGTGAATTTTGGTTTTGCACTCATTGGATTGGTTATTGTACTCTTATTTTATAAGATTGTTCCTGGTTTTTATGCGTTGTACGCTATCCCTATCTTAGCAATACAAATGATTTTAATGTTGGGTATCATGTTTTTCTTATCTGCTACTAATGTTTATGTGCGTGATATTGGTATGATTGTGCCGTTAGGAGTTAGAATGTTACGCTATTTATCTCCTATTATGTATTCATATCATTCATTACCATTACAATATCAGCCTTACTTAGCGCTTAACCCACTCACAGGCATCTTTGATGGTTATAGACAAACCATTCTGCATAATCAACCGCCTGACATGACATTATTGCTTTATTCGCTTATTTTTAGTTTGTTTATATTCTTTGTTGGCTGGTTTACGTTTATGAAGCTGGAAAAGAACTTTGCTGACGTAGTATAGAAAGAGTGGTCTCGTATGAATGAATGTGTGATTCGATTAGAAAATATAGGTAAACTTTATCCGCAACAAGTAACGAAACTGCATTCCTTCAAGGATAGACTAATAAAAAAAAGTAATAATCTTGAAGGTCAGTGGTCTTTAAAAGATGTCTCATTTGATATTAATGCTGGTGAATCAGTTGCGATTTTAGGTGGGAATGGTTCAGGTAAAAGTACTTTATTAAAAGTAATCCTTGGTGTAACAGCACCAACGACCGGGTCAATTATGATAGATGGTAAGATTGGTGGCTTAATAGAGCTAGGAGCCGGGTTCCACAAAGAATTATCAGGCAGAGAAAATATCTATATGAACGGAGTCGTTTTAGGTCTAAAGGAAAAGGAAATTGATCTAATAATAGATGATATTATTGAATTTGCGGAGTTAGAAGATCATGTCGATAAGCCGATAAAACAATTCTCATCAGGTATGAAAGTTCGATTAGGTTTCTCAATCGCGATACATGTTGATGCTGACATCATTTTATTAGATGAAGTCTTAGCCGTAGGCGATAAACGGTTTAGAAAAAAAGCTATGAGTGCCATTAAAAGTTATATGAAAGGCAAAACGATTATCTTTGTTTCCCATAACGCCTCTCAAGTAAAGCAATTATGTGATAGAGCGATTGTCTTAGATCAAGGTCAAGTTGTTTATATGGGCGATACAGAATCCTCGTTAGATTATTATGAAAATGAAATTGTTAATGAGATTGTAAAATAAAAAGGAGGCCAATTGGCGCTCCTTTTTTAGTTGTATTATTATTGAGGATCATTGTTCTCATTATTAGTCGTATTTTCTGAAGGCTTCTCAGCAAATACGGCTGTAATGCTTCTGTTATTATTCATAGTTACTGTGAGACTCGTACTACGACCAGAAGCGTCCCCTTCCCAACGAACAAACTCCCACCCTTCTGCTGGTGTAGCTGTTAATGTTACACTTGTTCCTTCTCCAAAGGTAGATCCACTTCGGTTTGTACTAACTGTTCCTTCACCTACTTTCGCAGTAGACAAAGTTAGTTGTTTTGGTTCAGGTTCTGGTTTTGGTATTGGTTCTTCCTTAGAAAAGACTGCTCTAACCGATTTGTTGGAGTCCATAGAAACAGACGTATTTCGAGAGGTACCAGTTGCAGCCCCTTCCCAACGAACAAACTTCCAACCTGAATTAGGAACAGCGGTTAGGGCAACCCTTGTCCCATTTTGGAACTGGTTACCGGAACGATCTTTTTGGATTTGTCCCCCTTCACCAGCATTTAAGGATAACGTGTAAGTAGGTGTCGGTGGTGCTTGCTGTACTTCAGGTTCAGGTCTTGGTTGAGGCTCAGGTTCATTTTTAGTAAATACCGCTCTGATGGACTTATCACTATCCATTACGACATGAATTCGAGCATCCGTTGAAGAGATAGAACCTGTCCACTCTTTGAATGACCAGCCTTCACTAGGGCGAGCTGTTAACTGAACTGAATCCATATTTGAAAACGTAGAACTTAAAGAGCTTCTTATAATTTCCCCTTCACCAGTCTTAGCGAGCGATAAAGAATGGGCCTCTTCTTCTTCAAAGATTGCTTGAATGTTTAAACTGGTTTTAATTGTTAGGTTTACAGGGTTTTCGTTCCCTTCCAAATCTCCTTCCCACCTTACGAATCTCCATCCGGTCTGGGGTTTTGCTTCAATTGAAACTGAAGTATTTGGTGTGTAAGAATCCTGTTCAGGAGAAACGACAACTTCTCCTTGTCCAAGAGATTTATGGGAAATAACTTTATTATCCCCTTCAATTACAAGCTCAATTCTTTCAACAAAATCTTCATAATTTACAACTAAATGTGTTGTTCCTTCCTTTAAAGCTTTAAAAGTAGTTTCATAACCTATAGGTTCGATAAACTCACCGAGGTCTTCATCATCAAGTCTCCACCTTGGTGTGAATTCCATATGCTCCCCTTCTGCATCAAAACCAACAACAGAGACAGGTAAAGTTTGTCCAATTGCTAAGACTCCAAATTCCTCAGGGGTGACTGCTACACTCTGTAAAACTTGTTCTTTTACTTCTAGAGTTCTTGTAAAGGTATATTCGCCGAATTTCGCTATAATTTCTGTTTCTCCGAGTTCTTCACCGGTGAATATTACTTCATCAATTTCATTACTATCACTTAGGACTCCAATGTGCTCGTTAACCACTTGCCATTCGGCAGGAAGGCGGATAGATTCTTGATCATCGTTCTCCTTCCAAATCAATGACACTTTTCTGCTATGCCCTTGTTGAACAAGTCTTCTTGAGGAAATTCTAATAGTGTCATGAAGGGTTTCAAATTCATCAATTAATTCGGTTGAGTTTGTTTCATTAGCTCCTTGGTCTAAAATCTCTAATGCATTTAGTATCTGTAATTGATCGATATGAAACGCAGATAAGAAAGAATAGAAGCTTTCTTCTTTAGGGAGAAGCTCAATTCCTGTCAAAAGAGTCTCCTCCGCTTCATCAAATCTAGATAAGGCAACATAACTTTCAGCAAGTCCAAGCCGTGCATCAATATTTAACGGATCTAACTCGAGGACACTTTCAAAAGCTTTAATACTTTCTTCATAATCTGCGCTCTCAAAATGATTTTTAGCGATTTGAAGCTGCTTCGCTAAATTATCAGATTGAATAGCAGACACAGTAAAAATACCCATTAAGGAAACAGCAATGATACCAGAAACAACGAACAATATAAATTTCTTATCCATTTACCAAATAACACCTCTCTTTTATTGTAGATTCTAGCAATAATTATAATGAAAATAAGAAATGAAAGAAAGAAGATTTGTAGATTCTGTCGGAAAATATATGAAATTGTCATCTTTATTATATATTGCCAACAAAAATGTAAAAAAGCACTCTCATAAATTTGAGAATGCTTTTCCCATATTAGCTATTATTCAAGTCCTAAATGTCCTCGTAACTCACTACTTACACGATTCACTTCTTCATTAGGGATTTCTAAGTAATACACTCCATTAATTCTTGTTCCATTCCCTTTGATCTCCATTTGTTCAACATTATGACGTGCGTCACGATACTTTGATTGAATCTTCCACATGCCATCCAAATCTAAATCAGTACGAACAGACTTACCAACTTCACTTAAAATACTACCTACTCTAGTAATAGAGCTAATTTGTGCAGCTTCTTGTATAACAGCATCAACAATGTCTCGCTGTCTATCATTACGACCGAAATCACCACGCGGATCGTCATAACGCATTCTAGAATAAGCTAAAGCTTCTTCTCCATTTAAGAAAAGTTCGCCTTCAGGAAAATTAAATCTACTACCGTAACTAAAGGCAAAATCATTATTTACAGGAACCCCACCTAAAGCATCAACTAAACCAGTGAAGCCTTCCATGTTAATACTTACATAATGATCAATAGGAATATTTAAAAAGTTCTCAACCGTATTCATTGTCATCTCAACGCCACCAAAAGCATAGGCATGATTGATTTTATCAAGCTGACCTCGTCCTGCAATCTCAGTACGTGTATCTCGTGGGATGCTAAGCATCTTAATCGATTGATCTTCTGGATTTACGGTCATGACGATGATCGTATCAGAACGGCCAGAGTGATGATCTCCCCTAGAGTCTACCCCTGCAATTAGAAAAGAAATGGGCTCACTACTTTCCACATCCACTTCTTTTTCTCGTTTTTCAGTTACTCGCTCGATTGGCTCATGAATTTCTTGAACCGTATCAGTTACGGATTTATATAAATAGAATCCATATGCAGCAACAGCTAAAAAGACAACACCAAACATAATTCCAAGTGTAACGAGCAGTTTTTTCTTCATAATTTTATGCCTCTTTCACTTTTATTTGAAATTAATTGTTCATAAGATAGATTACCTATGCAATTATATTCAAATAGTAGACAAGGATCAATCTTTTCTGACAAAATTACGTCGGATTTAGTAGAATAGTGTTTGGAAGAGATGGGAATAGGTGGTGAAAAAAAGGAGGAATTTGTTTGTGTGTTAGTAAATACGACAATGGTTTCTTTTTTTCTGTCAAAAGTAGGGTTTACAAATTTGTGAAGATTTATGAATAACTCGCGTGAATAGGGTTTACCTCACCAAGTCGAATAAGAGACCTGGCGGGATAAACCTGCTGTCCCTTATAAACTACCAAGCAAGGAAGCTGCTACAGCAACCCCTACGCCCAATATCGACATGGATCCGATTATAACAGCTCGCTTCACTTTCTTTTTGCGATGAAGTTCTTCTGGTGTGTAAAACATTGTCATTCCTCCTCTAAAAAATGTTCATACAGAGGACAGGTTGGTAACTGGCTGGCATAATGGAAGAACCATTTTAGCCCCTCTAGCTTTGCGTCATCAGCTTTCGCTGATTTTGCCCTTTAACGTATGACCTATCTTTTATCGGAGACTTGAATTAAAGTTTTAACTTTTTTTTGAAAATCTTTTCGAAGAAGTTAAATAGTAAATAAATTACCAAATTTGTTCTATAGATTTTAATATGAAATCTATAGTTAAATAGAACTAAGTGATTAACAAAAAATTCAACAGCATCTGACAATCTATGATATAATGCTTTTTGTTGTATTGTTCGATGTTACTAAATTTAGGAGGTTTTCAAGAAGAATGGAAGAAACAATAAGTCTAAAAGATATCTTTCAAACGCTAAAACACCGTTTGAAATTAATTATTATCATCCCCATCTTTGCGGTATTGGTAAGTGCATTGGTGAGTTACTTTCTTTTAACTCCAATCTATCAAAGTTCGACACAGATCTTAGTGAACCAAACACAAAGCGACCAAGCATTTAGCCAGTCTGATATTCGTACAAATATTGAATTAATCAATACGTATAACGTTATTATTAAAAGTCCTATTATTTTAGAAAAAGTAATTGAAGAAGCAAACCTTTCAGAATCCGTGAGCTCGTTAAATAGCAAAGTAAGTGTAGGGGCTCAAAACAACTCACAAGTTGTGAATATAACCGTGGAACATGAACAGCCTTCTACAGCTGCGCATATTGCAAATACGATTGCTACTGTTTTTCAACGTGAGATTGTATCGATCATGAGTGTAGACAACGTAAGTATCCTTTCTCAAGCACAGGTTAGCGACTCTCCATCACCTATTAAACCTAACCCAATCTTAAATATGGCGATTGCCTTTGTAGTTGGGTTAATGGCTGCGGTTGGACTTGCATTTTTACTGGAGTACTTAGATACAACGATGAAGACAGAAAAAGATATTGAAGATATATTAGAACTTCCTATTTTAGGGGTAGTAGCCTCAATGGACAACGAAAAAGGCGGAAGAAAAGGTAAGAGAGGTGAAGAAAAAAGTGTCTCGTAAAGGAAAACAAACGCAAGCAAGACAGCGTCGAAACTTAATAACAGAATCATGGAAGAACTCTCCTATTTCAGAACAATATCGTACGATACGTACAAATATTGAATTCTCCTCTATCGATCGTGACATTCGTACCATTCTTGTTACTTCTGCTGGTCCTGGAGAAGGGAAATCAACAACAGCTGCCAACTTAGCCGTTGTCATGGCACAAAATGGAAACTCTGTTTTATTAGTAGATGCTGATTTACGTAAGCCAACTGCGCATTACACATTTGGTACATCTAATATGACAGGCTTAACAAATGTGTTAACGAAACAAGTAGGTTTGGAAGAAGCTGTTCAATCAACAAAAACGGAAAATCTATCACTCTTAACATGTGGTCCAATCCCACCTAATCCTGCTGAACTTCTAAACTCTAGAAGAATGGGACTTGTACTAGAACGTGCTCAAGAACTATTTGATACCATTATCCTTGATACGCCACCTGTTATGGCTGTAGCGGATGCGCAAATTCTTGCTAGTAAATGTGATGGAACGGTTCTCGTTGTATCTAGTGGGAAAACAGAGCGTGAAGAAGTGAAAAAAGCAAAAGAACAGTTATTAAATGCGAAAGCCAATATTCTTGGTGCTGTATTAAATAATAAAAAGATTGAATCAGGGAGTTACTATTATTATAGCAACAACTAATTGTTGATATAAAAGAGGAGTGTTTTAGATGATTGATATTCATTGTCATATATTACCTTGTGTGGATGATGGCCCTAAGACATTAGCTGAAAGTTTAGATTTAGCTAGACTTGCCGAAACAGAAGGAATAACAAAAATCATTGCAACACCTCATCATCAACATCCCTCTTTTATGAATAGTGGATATGAAGTAGTAAGAAAGGTAGAGGAGTTGAATGATGCCTTTAAGCAAGATGGGATAGGTGTCACAGTTATTCCATCTCAAGAAGTTCGCTTGCATGGTGAAATTATTCAGCACTTAGAATTAGGTGATGTGCTGCCGTTGACTCCGGAAGGTTCTTATATTTTGATAGAATTTCCGACAAATAGTATACCCCGGTATGCAACGAGGCTGTTTTATGAATTAAAGTTAAAAGGTTTGACACCTATTATTGCTCATCCAGAGCGAAATAAAGTCATTGTTGAAGATCCAGATATTCTCTATGACTTTGTTAAAGATGGCGTATTGACGCAAGTAACTGCTGCAAGTGTAACAGGTCACTTAGGGAAAAAGCTTATGAAGTTTACAGACCAATTGATAGAAGCTAACCTTACTCATTTTATAGCTTCAGATGCACATAATGGCACAGAAAGGCCATTTCGTTTGCGTGAGGCATACTCGGCAGTAGAAGGTCGATTTGGCATTGAAATGGTTTATCAATTACAAGAAAATGCCGAACTCCTTATTAATCAACAACATGTTCAAGTATGGCCACCGGAACCAATTAGGAGGAAGAAACGTTTTTTTGGTTTGCTATAGAACATTTATTGTTTTTTTAAAAGCCATTTTTTGGCTTTTTTTTATGACCTTTTTCACAACGCTTACATTATGTAATTGCGAAATGTGTCGAATGATAGGGTACGTTATATGTTGAATTATGTAGGAGAACGAACTAAAATAGTATGGGGTGAAAATTATAAATGTCTTGATTTTAAAGGTGTTTTTGTGATTTTCATAACCTGAATTTGGAACAGTTTATTCGACAAAAACTATGTTATGATACTTTAAGATGAGATTCTACTAAGAAATTTTTAAATGGGTCTTTAGTCTTGGTTAAGCAATTGAAACAGGGACAAGAGGAACACGATTTACTCTTGTTTCTTTTATTATGATTACTAAAAAAGTTTATATATATCTATTTAATCGAATGAAAACTAGGCAATGTCTCCTTGCCGTTATCGCTGGAGGCACTCGATTACGCTGTGGGTTCTATATATTGAACCTTAGACGCAATTGTCGTCATTGGTGTAATGTGAGGAGGGGTTAGATGCCTCTTATCTTTATTATGAAATTAGGTAGAGTCTTAAGTTATTAATCTTCTAAAAAGGCTAATAACTTAAGACTTTCTTGTGATACTTACTTAAAATTGTGTAGGGGGGTTTTTACATTGATTAAAAAAGTAAAAAAAGCAATTATTCCAGCTGCAGGGTTAGGAACTAGATTTTTACCTGCGACAAAAGCAATGCCAAAAGAGATGCTTCCGATCGTTGATAAACCGACCATTCAATATATTATCGAAGAAGCTGTTGAGTCCGGAATAGAAGATATTATTATTGTAACGGGTAAAGGGAAGCGTGCCATTGAAGATCACTTTGATCATGCGTTTGAATTAGAACAAAACTTAATTGAAAAAGAAAAATTTGCTCTTCTTGATAAAGTACAAGCTGCATCAAGAGTAGATATTCATTATATTCGTCAAAAAGAACCTAAAGGATTAGGACATGCTGTTTGGTGTGCGCGTAAGTTTATTGGTGATGAGCCGTTTGCCGTTTTACTTGGGGATGATATTGTACAAGCTGATACGCCTTGTACAAAGCAGTTAATTGATGTTTATAACGAGACTGGTTCATCGGTAATTGGGGTTCAGACAGTTCCTAACGATCAAACCCATCGATATGGAATTATTGATCCGACGACTCAAAATGGTAGAACATATCAGGTGAGTAATTTTGTTGAAAAGCCTGCTCAAGGGCTAGCACCGTCTAACTTAGCCATTATGGGGAGATACCTGCTAACACCTGAAATTTTTGGTCTTTTAGAAAGTCAGGAGACAGGTGCAGGTGGAGAAATTCAATTAACGGATGCGATTCAACGTTTGAATGAGCTACAGTCTGTTTATGCGTATGATTTTGAAGGGGAACGTTTTGATGTTGGGGAGAAGTTTGGTTTTGTTTTGACAACATTGAAATTTGCATTAAGAAATGAAGAGCTAAGAGGACCACTTCTTCAAGAAATGGAAGAGCTTTTAAAGCAAAATAACCTAGTAAAAAACTAAAGTCTATAAAAGGGGGAGTTTAATCTCCCTTTTATAATGCTGCTAAGGTATAAATAAAGCCTTAACCTATGATTCTTCATAGGCTATCAGAGGGATGATAGTTTAGGGTTTTACACGATACTTATGTTATTAGAAAGGGGAACTCACATGTCGTATCGAAAAAGAATAGCTGCGTTAATGATGGTTGACTCAGTTATTGTATTAACGGCCATATTTATTAGTAATTTTTTATTAATCCCATTAGAGAATCCTTTTACTTTAATGTTACTTGTTAGTGCAATTACATTGCTTATTAGCCACCATCTATTTGCAGCTAAGTACAAGCTGTATAAAAAAGTTTGGCAATATGCGAGTATGTCAGAGCTTACAGGAATCTTTAAAGCTGTGACAATCTCAGTAGTTGTAACAGGTGCTGTCCAACTCATCTTTTTCCAAGATATCGCTCTACGAACATTAGCAATTACGTGGATGATGCATATTCTTTTTATTGGCGGTTCGCGTTTTTCTTGGAGATTATACCGAGACCACTTTATTCAACCAGCAAAAGGGAAAAACAATACATTGATTATTGGCGCCGGCGCAGCAGGTACGATGGTTGCAAGACAGCTTCAGCAAAGTCAAGAATCTGATTTGACTCCCGTTGCGTTTATTGACGATGATATCAATAAGCAACATTTAGAAGTATTAAACCTACCAGTTGTCGGCGGGATCCAAGAAATTGTAACAACAGTAGAAAAATTAAAAGTTAGACATATCATTATAGCTATCCCTTCCCTTAGTAGAAAAGAATTAAACACGATTTTTGAAGAGTGTTCAAAAACAAAAGCAAAAACTCAAATTCTCCCTCGTATTGAAGACATTATGTCTGGAAAAGTATCAGTCAATCAGTTCCGTGATGTGGAAGTAGAGGACTTACTTGGACGCGAACCTGTTGAACTTGATGTTGCCGGTATTGAGAAGTATGTAAAAGGAAAGACCGTACTTGTTACGGGAGCAGGCGGATCAATTGGATCGGAGATTTGCCGTCAGCTTTCGATTTTTGAACCAAAAGAGCTCGTTTTATTAGGACATGGAGAAAACAGCATTTATTCGATTGAGATGGAATTACGGAGAACAGTACCTGAGTTAAATATCTCGACTGAAATTGCTGATGTACAGGACCGTGATAAAATGTTTTCGATCATGGCGAAGAGAAAGCCACATGTTGTTTATCATGCTGCAGCTCATAAGCATGTACCGTTGATGGAGCGTAATCCAGAGGAAGCAGTTAAGAACAATGTGATTGGAACGAGAAACGTAGCTGAAGCATCTAGTGAAGCTGGCGTAAATACATTTGTGATGGTTTCCACAGATAAGGCAGTTAACCCAACAAGTGTCATGGGAGCGACGAAGCGGATTGCTGAAATGGTTGTACAGCATATGGATATGATTAGTGATACTAGATTCGTAGCTGTTCGCTTTGGGAATGTGCTTGGAAGTCGTGGAAGTGTGATTCCATTATTTAAGCAGCAAATTCAAAATGGTGGACCGGTGACGGTGACACATCCAGATATGGTTCGTTACTTTATGACGATTCCTGAGGCTTCTCGATTAGTCCTTCAAGCTGGGGCGCTTGCTGAAGGTGGAGAAGTGTTTGTACTTGATATGGGAGAGCCGGTGAAGATTGTTGATTTGGCTCATAACCTAATTAAGTTGTCTGGTTATACGGAGGAAGAGATTCCGATTGTATTCTCTGGGATGAGGCCTGGGGAGAAGATGTTTGAGGAACTGCTTGGTGCGGATGAGGTGCATAGTGAGCAGGTTTATCCGAAGATTTATCGTGGGAAGACACCGGAGGTTAATATTAATGTGACGTATGAGTTGGTTGAGAGGTTTGAAGGGGTTAGCAAGGAACAGTTGAGGGAAGAGTTGTTGGATATTGCTAACTTCCGGGTTGGTGAGTTGAGGGTTTTGAGTGGTGTGAAGTAGATGTAAGCATCAAAGCCATTTTCAAATTTATGAGAATGGCTTTGATGCTTTTACAGATTAAACGGTGAATAACAACCATTTGCGACGCGGATATTCGAAGTGAATTGATGTTTAGTGGGTTAGTAGTTGGTTGGAATAAGAAATTCAAAATTCTATGAAGGCCTAATCTACTAAGGAAAGACTTAACCCAATAGAGGAAGGAAGACAAAAGATGGAGACAATAAAAGTGAACGAAAGAATTTTCCTTTCATCGCCACATATGAGTGATGAAGGTTATGAAATGGAATACGTAAAGGAAGCTTTTGATACAAATTGGATTGCCCCTCTTGGAGAAAACGTAAATGGGTTTGAAAGAGAACTAGCGGAAAAAGTTGGCTCTAAAGCTGCTGCAGCATTATCATCTGGAACGGCTGCGATACACTTAGCTTTAAAAGCTGCAGGTGTTGGTGAAGGAGACATCGTGTTTTGTTCGACTCTGACATTTTCAGCTACAGCTAATCCAATTATCTATCAAAATGCAATTCCTGTATTTATTGATAGTGATTATGAAACGTGGAATATGTGTCCCGATGCTTTGGAAGAAGCATTTCAAAAGTATCCTGAAGTAAAAGCAGTAGTTCTGGTACACTTATATGGTTTGTCTGCTGATATGGATAAAATCGTAGAACTATGTAAGAAGAATAATGTTGTATTAATAGAAGATGCTGCTGAAAGTTTAGGAACTTACTACAAAGGTAAGCATACTGGAACGTTTGGCGATTATGGCATCTTCTCTTTTAATGGAAACAAAATCATCACTACTTCCGGTGGTGGTATGCTTGTTTCTAATAATGAAGAGAGAATTGCTAAGGCTAGGTTTTGGGCTACTCAATCTAGGGATCAAGCAAGGCACTATCAGCATAGCGAATTAGGGTTTAATTATCGTATGAGTAATGTTGTTGCTGGGATTGGTAGAGGTCAGCTTAAGGTTTTAGATCAGAGAGTTGAGAAGAAGAGATATATTTATGAGTATTATAAGAGGGCACTTGGTGGGCTTGAAGGTGTTGAGTTTATGCCTAGTAATGAGTGGGATGAACCGAATTATTGGTTAAGTTCGATGGCATTGACTGGTAAAGTGAGACCGATCGATATATTTGAAGCGTTGGAAGATGAGAATATTGAATCAAGGCCGATATGGAAGCCAATGCATATGCAGCCGTTTTTTGAGAAGTATGATTTTGTAGGGACGAATGTATCGGAGATGTTGTTTGAGGATGGTGTATGCTTGCCGTCTGATACGAAGATGACGGATGTACAGTTGGCGAAAATTGTTGAAATTATAAAAGGATTGTGGTTAATAAAATGAGAGTTTTAAATTTATTTTTTAAACGTTTGATCGATTTTTTCGGAAGCTTGATCGGGGTAATTTTTTTTTTCCCAATTCTTGTCATTATCGCACTATCTATTAAGTTAACTTCAAAAGGCCCTGTGTTTTTTAAACAAGAACGATTGGGGATGAATGGTAAAGTTTTTAAGATTATTAAATTTAGAACAATGGTTGTTAATGCTGAAAAAATTGGTGATGGATTAACAGTAAAAAATAATAATGATAATCGGATAACTAAGGTAGGTAAGACCCTCCGTGCAACAAGTCTTGACGAGCTACCCCAATTATTTAATGTAATAGCAGGACAAATGAGCCTAGTAGGCCCACGTCCACCGGTAACGTACTATCCTTACGATGGATTTGAAAATTATCCTGATTGGGCCAAAAAACGTTTTACAGTGCGCCCTGGGGTAACAGGATTAACGCAAGTAACTGTTAGAAACTCAGTAAGTTGGGATGACCGTATTACTGTAGATAATAAATACATTGATGCATTTAATGTATGGTTCGATATTAAAATAATATTTCAAACAGTAATTAAACTTTTAAAGTCTGAAAATATTTATATGGAATCGGATAAAAAATCTACAAAAAGGTCTATATAAAGGCTGCAGTATTACAAGTGAAAGTGGTGAGAATGTGATTAAAGGAGAAAAAATATATCTTAGGCCGATTCTTAAGCAAGATATAATGTTTTTAAATGAGTGGAAAAATGATGAAGAAACCTATCAATATTTAGGTGGAGGGTTTATGCCAACATCTATAGATCAACACGAAAAGTGGATGGACTCATTGATAGATACTACAGGTAATAATAAGCGATTTATTATTTGTGATAATGAAAACCTACCAATTGGAATGGTAGGTTTATATAGTATTAATTGGATTCATCGTACCTGTGAAATAGGCCTTTACATTGGAAACAAAAGCACCCAGGGTAGAGGATACGGAAAAGAATCATGTAGATTAATCGAGCAGTTTGCGAAAGAGTATTTAAACTTAAGGAAAATAAAATTAAATGTTGTATTTGATAATAAATCAGCTACACATATGTGGCACTCCCTAGGTTATGAAAAAGTAGGAATATTTAAAGATGAACGATTTATTAAAGGTGAATATAAGGATTTAGTATTAATGGAAAAATTCATTTGATTATAACGATGTAGCTAATTAAATCAGTTGAATTTTATAACATTTGGGAGGATCTAACGAATGGGAAACGATTTAAATATACTAATATTAAGCTGCGGGACAAGAAATAAAATTGTACAGTACTTTAAAAAGGAACTAGGCAGCAATGGGCTTGTTATTGCTACTGATTGTAGCGATTTGGCACCGGCTTTATATGAAGCAGACAAACATTTTATTGTCCCAAGAATGGGAGATGAGGGATACCTAGATGTTATTCTTTCTATTTGCAAGGAGAATAATATTAAAGCCGTCTTATCATTGATAGATCCTGAACTTAGTCTTCTCGCAGAACACAAGCAAGCATTTCTAGATATTGGTACGATGCCTATTATCTCAGATTCGGATGTAGTTGATATGTGTTTTGACAAGTACAAAATGTTTGAGTTTTTGGTTCAGAATGGTTTCCAAACTGTTAAAAGTTATGTAGACAAAGAGCAGTTTTATATGGATGTGGAAGCCGGAATTATTAACTATCCAGTATTTGTAAAGCCTGTGCAAGGGAGCGCAAGTATCAATATAAGTAAGGTTACCTCCAAAGAAGAAATTGAACTATTATTTAGTAGATTTGATAATTTAATGATTCAAGAGTTTATGGACGGAACTGAATACGGAGCAGATGTTTATATCGACATGATTTCTGGTGAACCGGTATCGATATTTACAAAGGTGAAATTAAAAATGAGGGCCGGTGAAACTGATAAGTCTGTCTCGATTAAAGATAAACAGTTGTTCGAACTAATTAAGAAGTTCGTAAAGGTGATTGGATTTAAAGGTATTATTGATATAGATATTTTTAAAATTAAAGGTGAATATTATATCTCTGAAGTTAACCCACGTTTTGGTGGAGGTTACCCACATGCTTATGAAAGTGGGATAAACATGCCAGAAATGATTATTAATAATATAAACGGAAATATGAATGTAAATGTAATTGGCGAATATGAAGAAGGAATTAATATGATGAAGTTTAATGAAATAAAAGTCATGAGGAATAAAGTAATTGCCTTCAGATAATGCTGAAACTAGGGTGAAAAAATGAATATTTTATTTTTATCAATTGGTCGTTTAAATGATTTGGAATTCAGAGGAATATATACTGATTTGCTAAGACAGTTTAGAGATAAAGGGCATAAGGTGTATGCTGTTAGTCCAATAGAAAAAAGGTTGAAAAAACCGACAGAGTATGTAAATGAAAATGGAGTACAGTTTCTTAGAGTTAGAATTGGAAATATAACCAAAACTAATGTCATTGAAAAAGGTATTTCAACTATAATGATTGAAAATCTATTCTTAAAAGCAATTAAAAAATATATGAGAGATATAAAGTTTGATTTAGTAATCTATTCAACTCCACCGATAACATTTGGAAAAGTGATTAGCTATGTAAAAAAAAGGGATAATGCAAAATCATACCTTTTGTTAAAAGATATTTTCCCTCAAAATGCTGTTGATTTAAATATGTTTAGCAAAACTAGTCTGATATATAAATATTTCAGGCTTAAAGAAAAACAGCTGTATGCTCACTCAGACTTTATTGGATGTATGTCACAGGCAAATGTGGATTTTGTCTTGAATAATAATACTGAAGTTCCTATTGATACAGTTGAGGTTTGCCCGAATAGTATAGAGCCTTTAACGATAGAAAAGGATGAAACCAAGATTAGAAGAATCAGGCAAAAATACAATATACCTATTGACAAAACTGTATTTGTATATGGAGGAAATCTTGGAAAACCTCAAGGTATTGATTTCTTAATTGAGTGTTTAAAGGATAATAAAGATAATAATCAAGTTTATTTTGTTATTGCTGGGTCAGGTACAGAGTTTAATAAACTTAAAAGCTTTTTTAATAGTAAAAAGCTGACTAATGCACAGTTATTTGCTCAACTACCAAAAGATGAATATGAAGTTCTAGTAAATTCATGTGATGTAGGATTGATTTTTCTAGACAAACGCTTTACTATACCAAATTTCCCATCGAGACTCTTATCTTATATGCAGGCTTCAATGCCAGTGCTTGCAACTACAGATCCTAACACTGATATCGGGGAAGTAATTGAGGATGGCCATTTTGGGTATTGGTGTGAAAGTAGTGATGTAGAAGAGTTTAACAGAAAACTAAATAGGTTATGTGACCCAGAATTAAGAAGTACTATGGGAGAAAATGCAAGGAAGTATTTAGAGAATAATTATACAGCAAAGCACTCATATGAAATTATAATGAAACATTTTAAATAAACTGAAAGAGGTTATATTATATGTTTGAAAATAAAACACTATTAATTACAGGTGGTACAGGTTCTTTTGGGAATGCTGTAATGAATAGATTTTTAGATACCGATATAAAAGAAATACGAATATTCTCTCGTGACGAAAAGAAACAAGATGACATGAGAAAGTTATACAAAAATGATAAGCTCAAATTTTATTTAGGTGACGTAAGAGATTTAAGTAGTGTGAAAAACGCTATGTATGGCGTCGATTACGTTTTTCATGCAGCTGCTCTTAAACAAGTTCCATCTTGTGAATTTTTCCCATTAGAAGCTGTAAAAACAAATGTAATCGGGACGGAAAACGTTCTTACAGCTTCTATTGAAAGTGGTGTTAAGAAAGTGATTTGCTTGTCTACAGATAAAGCAGCTTATCCTATTAATGCTATGGGTATCTCAAAAGCAATGATGGAAAAAGTGTTTGTAGCTAAGGCAAAGACAGTTGATCCAGAAAAAACACTTATTTGTGGAACACGCTACGGAAATGTTATGGCATCTAGAGGTTCTGTAATTCCTCTATTTATCGAACAAATTAAAAATGGTCACCCAATTACCATTACAGACCCTAGTATGACTAGATTTCTAATGAGTCTTGAAGAAGCAGTCGAATTAGTAGTGTTTGCATTCCAAAATGCTCAAGCAGGAGATATTATGGTTCAAAAGTCTCCAGCTTCTACTATCGGTGATCTAGCAATAGCACTTAAAGAATTATTCAATGCAGATAATGAAATAAAAATTATTGGTACACGTCATGGAGAAAAGTTATATGAAACTCTACTTACTAGAGAAGAACACGTAGTTGCACAGGATTTAGGTGGATTTTACCGTGTTCCTGCTGATACAAGAGATCTGAACTATGACAAGTATTTTGTAGAAGGTGATCAGAAATTATCTATGGAAGAGGAATACAATTCTCATAATACAGATCGATTAATTATCGAACAAATTAAAGAAAAGTTATTAGAACTTGACTATGTTCAAAATGAGCTGAAAGGTTTGGTTTATTCATGAAGATTCTAGTTACAGGTGCAAAAGGTTTCATCGGTAAGAACCTAATAGCAGAATTAAGAAATCAAAACTACACTGACATCTTTGAATATTGTAAGGAAACAAATCCTGAGCAACTCGACCAATATTGTAGAGAAGCAGACTTTGTTTTTCACCTTGCAGGAGTTAACCGTCCAAAGGATCAATCCGAGTTCATGGATGGTAACTATGGATTGACATCAACTCTATTAGAAACGTTGAAAAAATACCAAAATACTTGTCCTGTCATGATTTCTTCATCTATCCAAGCTAATCTAGAAAATCCTTATGGTATTAGCAAAAAAGCTGGTGAAGACTTACTTTTTCAATACAGTAAAGAAACTCGAGCTAAAGTACTTGTCTATCGTTTTCCAAATGTATTCGGTAAATGGTGTAAACCAAATTACAACAGTGCTGTAGTGACATTCTGTCATAACATTGCTCGTGAATTGCCGATTACTGTGAACGATCCTAGTGTTGTAATGAACCTAGTTTATATAGATGATGTAGTTGAAGAATTGATAAGAGCATTAAACGGTAATGAAAACAAAGTTGGCGGTTTCTGTGAAGTACCAGTTGTTCACACTATTACTCTTGGTGAAATTGTTGATTTAATGAAATCATTCAAAAATAGCCGTGAAGAGCGATCTATTCCAGACATGTCTAATTCATTTACGAAAAAATTATATAGTACGTATTTGAGTTACTTACCAGAAGATAAATTCAGTTATGACCTTAAGATGAATGTCGACCAAAGAGGTTCTTTTACAGAGTTTATTAAGACAGCAGAAAGAGGGCAAGTTTCTGTTAATATATCTAAACCCGGTATAACGAAAGGAAACCATTGGCATCATACAAAGAATGAGAAGTTTCTTGTGGTAAGTGGAAAAGGAGTAATTCGGTTTAGAAAAATTGGCTCAGATAAAGTCATCGAATATTTTGTCAGTGGAGAAAGATTAGAAGTAGTTGATATACCTACTGGCTATACACATAATATTGAAAACCTAGGAGATAACGATATGGTTACAATTATGTGGGCAAATGAATTTTTTGATCCTGAAAAGCCAGATACCTATTTCTTGGAGGTTTAAATTAATGGAAAAGTTAAAAGTTATGACAGTAGTAGGTACGAGACCAGAAATTATTAGACTATCAGCTGTTATAAATAAATTAGAAGAATCGAATGCAATTGAACATACTCTTGTCCATACAGGGCAAAATTACGATTATGAATTAAATGAAGTATTTTTTAATGATTTTAATTTAAAAAAACCAGATTATTTTCTTAATGCAGCTACTGGAACAGCAGTAGAAACGATAGGGAATATCCTAGTTAAGATTGATCCTATTATGGAAGAGGTAAAACCTGATGCTTTTCTAGTACTCGGAGATACAAATAGTTGCCTATGTGCCATAGCTGCTAAGAGAAGACACATTCCAATTTTCCATATGGAAGCTGGAAATAGATGCTTTGATCAAAGAGTACCTGAAGAAACAAACAGAAAAATTGTTGATCATACAGCTGACATTAATTTAACGTATAGTGATATTGCTAGAGAATACCTTCTCAGAGAAGGATTCCCGTCAGATAGAATCATTAAGACTGGAAGCCCTATGTTTGAAGTTCTTAACTCAAGAAAAGTTGATATAGAGAAATCTGATGTACTAGAGAGATTGGAACTTACAGAAGGAGAATATTTTGTAGTATCAGCTCATAGAGAAGAGAATATTAATTCGGAAACTAATTTCCTAGACCTAGTTGATAGTTTAAACGCGATTGCAGAAACGTATAAATTGCCTGTCATAGTAAGTGCACACCCTAGAACTAGAAATATGATTAATTCAAAAGGAATTAAGTTTGACCCATTAGTAAAAACAATGAAGCCCTTAGGGTTTAATGATTACGTAAAGCTTCAAGTCAAAGCAAAAGCGGTACTTAGTGATAGTGGAACTATTAGTGAGGAATCGTCTATTCTTGGATTTAGAGGGCTTAATATCAGACAAGCTCATGAAAGACCAGAAGCGATGGAAGAAGCCTCAGTGATGATGGTGGGACTTAAGAAAGAAAGAATCCTTCAAGGATTAGAGGTTTTAGAAACACAAGAAAAAACTACGTTGAGGCTTGTTGGAGATTATAGTATGCCAAATGTGTCTGATAAGGTACTAAGAATAATTTTGTCTTACACCGATTACGTTAATAGGGTTGTTTGGGGGAAATAGCATGAAAAAGAAGGTATTAATCATGGCTGGCTATTATGTCCCAAGTATAAAAGGTGGTGGACCTATACAGTCTATTAAAAATTTGGTAGATAGTCTATCAGATAAAATTGATTTTTATATAGTTGCTGCTGATCGGGACCTAGGTGATAGTGAACCATTTAGCGATATAAAAATTGATGAGTGGGTAGAATTTGGTAAGGCGAAGGTTTTTTATACTAACCCATCAGAGTTAACGTGGCAGAAAACTTCGAAAATTATTAAAAATGTGGATTGTGATGCTATTTATTTAAATAGCTTTTTCTCATTTAAATATAGCATTGTTCCAATGTTGTTAAAAAAGGCAAAGATCATACCTAGAATTCCTGTTGTTATTGCTCCAAGAGGGGAATTTTCTCCTGGAGCACTTGAATTAAAAAGTAAAAAAAAGACATTATATTTAAGTATAGCTAAAGCGTTGAGGATATATAACGATGTAGTTTGGCACGGAACAGCTGAAATAGAAAGGACTCATATTAAACAGGCGTTTAGTAATGCTCCAAAGATTATTGTTGCAAATAATTTGACTCCAGACTATAGTATGCTTAACTATGAAAAGAAGGTTGAAAAGAAAACAGGTGAATTGGAGATTATATTTGTTTCTAGGATACATCCTAAAAAAAATCTAATAAAAGCTATTGAATTATTAAAAAAAACTGATGGAAAAATAAAATTTAATATATACGGACCTATAGAAGACAAAGCATATTGGGAAAAATGTGAAAAAGCAGTAGTAGAATTACCTCCAAATATTAAGGTTTTATATAAAGGAATATTAGGGCGCGATCAAATCAGGAACGCATTTATGGGAAATCACATTTTCCTTTTCCCTACTTTAGGTGAAAATTTTGGACACGTAATTTCTGAAGCACTAATAGGTGGTTGTCCAGTAATAATAAGTGATCAAACCCCATGGACTAATCTAGAAAAAAAGAGTATTGGTTGGGACATACCCCTTAAAAATGATGATAAGTTTATTGAAGCATTAAATTATTGTGTCGGTCTAGATCAAGATGAATATGAAACTCTTGCAAAGAGAGCTTTTACTTATGGAAAAGAAGGTTCTGAAAACTTGAATGATAAAAAAGATACGATGAAACTGTTTAACATAAAATTTTAGCTCGATTTACTAGGATATTCAATTAGAAGTATTTTTGTAATAAAAGATTTATAATGATTTAGTGGCCATTAAAAATCAATACTATTAGTTATAAAGATCGATTTTAAGGTAAGGTTTCCGATTTCAAATAATAAAGGTGAAACTTAATGAAGAATAGATATAATATTTTATCATTCAAAGAGAACTTTTCATGGTCTCTTTTATCTAGTTTTATTTTTGCATTTAGTCAGTGGCTAATCATATCAATATTGGCCAAGTTTGGTAGTGTAGAAATGGTGGGGCTTTACTCTTTAGGATTAGCAATTACAGCACCCATTTTTTTGTTCTTATTAATGAATTTAAGAGTTGTTGTAGCTACTGATGCATCAGAAGCAAGAGATTTTAGTAATTATTTAAAGTTTAGAGTAGTTACTACTTCTATAGCTTTCTTCATGGTCTTTTTAATTACTTTATTATTTAATTTTAGTTGGGAATACAAAATAATAATTAATTTAATTGCCCTCGTTAAATTAGTAGAATCACTAAGTGATGTGTGCTATGGGAAATTCCAACAAGTAGAGAATATTCGATTAATTGCTATCTCTAAACTTTGGAGAGCACTTTTCTCAATACTTGCTTTCTTCACCGGTCTACTTTTGTTTAATAGTTTAGTGTTTGCTTTGATCGGGCAATTATTGTTATGGATTATTGTATTAATATTCCATGATCTAAAGGTAATTATTGAAAACTCCGATATCAATGTATTTAAAGGAAGAATTTCTAAAAATGAGTTAAAGTCTCTTGCAATCGTTGCTCTTCCTCTCGGGATAACTGCTACTTTAGATTCATTGAATACAAACGTTCCAAGATATTTCATCTCATATTTTCAAGACGAAGAAGCACTAGGGATTTTTGCAGGTATAACATATATTATGATAGTCGGACAGACACTAGTTACTGCCCTTTCGCAGGTAACAATTCCTAGATTTGCTAAGTATTATATTAATGATAAAAAAAACTTCAAAAAACTTCTATATAAATTATTAATGGCTTCAACAATAATTGGATTTATTGGAGTAATATTTGCTCTCTTTTTAGGAGATTTTATTTTATTAGTTTTATATAGTAATGAGTTTGTTGGTTACTCAGATATATTTATACTATCTATGATTGCTGCTGTTTTTTGGTATTCGTCAGGCTTTTTAAATGCTGCTATAATGTCCACTAGAAAATTTAAAGTGCAGGTGCCAATTTTTATATGTACAGTTATAATGACTACTTTTGCATCTTTATTACTGATACCTCATCTAGGTTTAACTGGAGCAGCAATAGCATTAATAATTGGTCATTTTACTAGGTTTGTAATTGCAGCTATTACATTAAAAAGGATACTATAGCATTTAATAATATAAAGACGGTGAATTTTATGTATTTAATTTTGGCAATGGCTTTTTTAGTAGTATTTTTAAGCCCATTAGCTCTGGTGAAGAAAGGTAATGGAGATATTTTTAATCCATTAAAAATAAATGCAATGCTTCACATTTTAACAGTGGTACCCTATCTTTTAATATTTCAATTTAATCAAGAGATACTTGGTGAAGGTTTATTAACGCGTTTTGCAGATATTGATGTTCTTTTTTTAAAATACTTTATCTTACAGAGTCTTAGTTATTACTTTATTGTAGGGGGTATTTTTAACAAACAGTCAATACAATTCGCAAAAAAAATACCGAGCTTTAATTATGAGATATCTCCTAATAGGTATACACTAACTGTTATTATATCTTTTACTATAGGACTAGCTTCATACTTTTATCTTATGTCACAAATAGGTGGTATGTCTTTTTTCTTAGATAATATTCAAGCACGAGCATCACTAACGCAAGGGCTGGGTTATCACTCCCTTCTTATACAATTTATGACCTTTGGAGCTTTGTTATTATTGTATACATTTAGGTTTAAAGTTGGATTTTTTAAAGTCTTAATAGTATTTATACTACTAAGTCTAACGATTGTACTTGAATCAATGTTTGGAGGTAGAAAGGATAGTGTTTATCTAATCTTTTTTGCTGTTTTAATATATCATTATACTTATAAAAGGATTAAAGTGATAAACTGGAAACTTGTAATTCCAATTTCTATCGTTACATTATACTTTATTACAATGCCTTTACTTAGAGTTGATGGAGCAATTGAGTATTATTCTTCCAATCCAACAGAATTAATAAGTGATGCATTTGAAAGTCCAGTTGATCAAATTAATAGTTTTAGTTATGTACGACATTACTTGCTAGTAATTGATGAGTTTGATTACAATAATATTTGGCTCGGTAGAACCTATTTAGATATGCTTTATACCCCGATACCAAGAACATATTTTCAAGCTAAACCACCTATTGATGATGGAGTATATTTAAGATCAATAGTTGCAGGATATGATGTTTATCCTAATGCTCCATATGATCAGTTATTTCAATCTTCTTGGCCTCCTGAAAGCTTTGGAGCATTGTATATGAACTTTTGGATACCAGGCTTACTCATAGGAATGTATTTACTAGGATTTATTTATCGTACTTTATATGAATTTATGGTTAAGTCGAAATACGATTTTTTTTCCACAATGCTTTATGGATTCATGGTGATTAATTTCCAGTTAAGTAATTTGCGCATAGTGCAAGCAATAACATTTATAATGATACTATTATTGTTTAGTATTATTTTCCTGCAGATTAGGAAATCCACAAAAAAACTAGCTAGTATATAAGCCTACTTTCCATAGAACCCTCTTGTAAAAGAGGGTTTGTTGTTGATTTAAATAAGTAGTTTTTGATTATTAATATTAATTCAAGTAAAGGTGAATTTCTGATTATATGTTTTAATAATGAAAATAACAATTGCAGGTACAGGCTATGTTGGTCTTTCTAATGCGGTATTATTATTGGCTCAGCATAATGAAGTCATAGCTTAGGAAGCATGGGGGCGGTTCGAGACCGGTGAAAAACTACCGTTTATAGTTAGCCATTTTCTCCTTCAATTAAAAAATTAAGTTCAAAACTTAAAATCCAATAAGTTTTTAGTCATTTTAACTTTGAAGGGGGAAAACCTTACGGTTTTCTCCTTTCTCCTAAGATATCATCGCTGCTATTCTTTTTAAATTGACCGCTATTGCGGCCAATTTAGATTGTTTAGACACACCTAATAGACCATACTCCCTAGCTAGCACGAGATAGGCCATGAAATCTTTTGAGCTCCGCGTTCTTTCCTTCAATTGAAGCTCTTTTTTTATATACTTTTCTAGAAACTCCTCGGTTTTTTGATACTGAGAAATTTCATAAAACTCTGTTGAGTTTTTACCTACTGTAAGGATTCTTCTTGCCCTTTTTGGGTACACTCGTCCCTTAGTGGCATTCCTTACACTGCTTTAGTTCAAAATAATATTTATAACCTTCTCTTACACCATCCGTGCGATTAGTTTTATAATAGTTCTTGTCCACAGTGGTGTTTCCTTGAATACATTGCCACTCATCTGAATCTTTGTTATATGTATACTGACTCTCATCTATTCAATACAATAATGAACTAACTGGTATAAAGGCTTTTGCTTCTGTTTCTTTTATATCATCTAATATAGACTTCCTAAAATAAGCCTTATCACCATAAACTTCGTCAATCTTAATCCCGGTCTTCTTTGCTTCTGCAAGCATTTCCTTAGCATAGTTTCCATCCATATAAGAGCCACTAGCAGTTCTAACAGAAGTAATAATGCGTTCTTCAGTTGTCATGACAATTTCGGTTTTAAATCCAAAGAAATCTTGCGATTTACATTTGCGTCCAACTCTAGCATTCTCATCTCTAATGGAACGAATTCCTTTTTGATTTATAAACTTCGGATCCTTTAAAATTTGTTTAGCTTTTGCGACTGCTTTATTAGTTTTATCATCTTTATTGTTTGATGCGTCAATTTTTTTGTGTTAGATACATCAAATCGGAGAAACACATAGACGTTATGAGATTGGCCGCCTTTTTTTCGATTGGTGTTATAGGTAGTGAAAAGGCTGAGTGCATTTCCTATACGTAGCATACGTTCAAACGTTGATAGATTCCCCCTTTTATAGATGTTGTTGATTGAACGAGTACAGGGATTGTCGCATGCAGATGCCAGGAACTTTGGCCACTGTTTGGATGCTTGTCTACTTTTTATTCGAAGTGAGAGGAACGGACGAGAGAAACGAACGATGCAGTAGGACGCACGTTGAAGTTGTTTTTCGAGTGTTTTGTATTGGTTGAATGTAATGATTGATCTGATGTGGTGATAGAAAGACCAGCAGCATTCGTGGAGCTGGGGTGAATGGGTTGGGAAGGCATAAATATACTCGTTTGGATTGATTGGCATCGGGATTTTGCTCTGTTGCCAGAAGAATCTGTTGTCGTTGAAGAAGAATTAGAAGAGGTAGGTACGAAGAGTTCTATTGCTGAAACATCTTTCAGTTATAAGGATTAGGTAATAGATACAAATCGACTACCAAATACAGCCTACTGAAATGTTTAATATGATTGCTTAGGCTTGATGCTACTAGTTTTAGGGTTTGTTTTGCTACAATATATTAGACGTTATTACAGTTAATAAATCTATTGCGAGGAGTCCACTTTAGTAGTGGCTCTTTGTCTTTTTGACAAGGTAAGAGAAATTTAAGTGTGCTTTGTAAATGAAACCATTCGAAATTTGTCGAAGGATTAAAGGGGAATTACCATGTACTACATGGTAAAATTAGTAGGACAAAAGTAATGGTGATATCTTTAGAAAGTGAGAAAATGATGAAAGTAATGAAAGAGTTAGATACGTTAACCCAACAACGGTTAGTAGAAATCTTAGAGAATGCGTATAGAAGAGGGATGGAAGAAACAGATGCTAAGCAGTTAGTTGAGGAAATTGCAGCATCTTTAAAGCCCTATGTGAGTAAGGAAAATAAGTAAAGAAAGGCCTAAGCAAGCGATCTTGTAAGCAGGATCTGTTGCTTAGGCTTTTAGTTATAGCTAGATTAGATGAAGAGAGTTGAAGAAAGTCCGTTTTCCCAATGAGTTAGATGTGGCTGAGGTTAGGTGCCTGTGATCAAGCCCTATAAATGGATACTTAAAAAATTCGTTTAATATATAGTATTAATATCGATAGTTAGGTAACGCAAGAGAAGTTTGGATTCCATAAATATTTAAATGCGAAACTGAACGTTTTCTGATGCTCATAACAATAAATTTTACCATTAAATTTTTCACTCGATAAACAATACGCTCTAACTTTATCTGAAACAGGTTTAGTACAAACTGAACAGCTAGATTTTGGGCTAGTCTTTTCTTCATATGTTTTTAATGCATGCTTATGTTCTTCTCTAACTTTTGGGTCAGCAATATTGGCTTTTGAGAAGGCGTGATACATAAATAAAATGTCGCCTTCAGATAGAAGAGGATCCTCGTGATGAATCTTCAATACCGAGACCTTCCGATGGATGAACTCTGACAACTCGATGTCATAAACGATTAGTTCGTTGGAGGCAATTTTACGGTAATCTAGATCTACTTTAAATGTACAACGTTTTGTAAAAGAAACCATGGAGATAAATAGATCATGATACTTTTCATCAATAATAGAAGAGAGTGCTTGTATATGTCCGTAGTTTTGTACGAAAGGATTCATCATTTTAAACTTCCCATTAACCAACCATGTTTTTCGATCTTTTCCGCCATAAATGGTCCCTTGATAGTTTTTCGTTTCAATGACAAAGATACCGTATGGAGTTACGACTATATGGTCAATTTGTGAATATCCTGATCTTGCTTTTGGGTTTGGTACTAGGAGATCGCTTAAATAGCGACAATCCTTAGGTAATTGATCGAGTTGTAGGTCTATTTTATATTCCCCTAACTCACCTTTCCGAGTAGCCGCTTATTCATTGGTTCTTTTAGGTTTTTGAGAACTTGTCTTTTTATTAACTTTTCTAGGTTCTTCTTTTTCCTTTTTCTTTTTAAGGAAACTTAGAAATAATAACATGATCTTCTCCTTAGTAGTTTGTGTCTATTCTTATTGTACATTTTGTAGGTATTATTGACCATATTTAACTGATATGTAATATTATAGGAGGTAAATAAATTAGGAGAAAGGTTGGAAGGGATGAATCAAAAACAGAGAAAGGCTATCTCTAATGGAGTTGCTGTAATATATCTATTAACTGGCTTATTTTTTTATTGGGTTGTTTTTAGTAGTAATAATATTTACATATTTTTTGGGATAGTATTAGCTACACCAGTTGTGGAAGTGCTAGTAAGCTCAATTCTTCCAGGTGGAAAAAATAGCAGAAAGCCAAAAACGAACAAGGTATCGAATAGATTGAGGACTGATGAAGCTATTATCAAAAGTAGGTTAGAAGATTTATCTTGGCGTGAGTTTGAGAGATTATGTTTCCTCTACTATAAGGCTAAGGGATATAAACCGAGGGAAACTGGAGAGGGGGCAGACGGTGGTGTCGACCTTATTATCTACAATCGTTACCACAAAGCTGATGAAGCTATTCAAATTAAACATTACTTAGGTTCAGGTAACCAAATTACTGTAAAACAAATACGGGAACTTAATTCTGCAAAACGCAATCATAAATGTACATTATCAAGGTTTATTACATCGTCTGGTTACACAAGAGATGCGTTAAGGCAAGCTGATGACTATAAGATGGTCTGCCATGATTTGAATTGGGTAAAAAGCAAGATTGTAAAATGGCAGGAGCAGGAACGTAGAAAAGTAGGGTGAAGATGGGGCCGGTTTAATATGCTTCCGCAAGATTAGACAAAGCAGTAGTATGGATAATTTTATTTGAAGAGAGTGGATAGCAAGAATGGAACTTCTAGTTGACTTATGGGAAACAAGTTGGTTTTGGAAATCGGTCATTATATTATCAACCATAACAGTAATCGGCTTACTGGCGTTTCTCTTAACTCTGTCACCTTATTCTTACGTGAAAGATTTAATAGCAATGGAACATAAGGTGCTTTTATCAGGAAAATGGTTTATTTGGGTGAGAAAAGGTAAACAAGAGGAATTATATCAGAGAGCAAAGCGGAAAGTGAGTAGTAAGTATCCAACTGCTTATAACTGGTATATAGTTAGCTCGATTGCTTTGTTCTTATTTAATTTTAGTTTCGGCTGCTTGGTTCTGTTAGGGATTGGCGGTGCCGTTGATAAATATGTGTTTACACCTAATAGTCCAAGTAATGAAATAAATACGAAATACGACGACTACGAAGATGTTTATTACTATGAAAATGATTATGTTGAAGTTCATTACGACGATCACACCCCTGGAATTCACCACGTTCAACCTCATTGGGTAAATGGTTACGAAAGGTCCGATGGTACAATGGTAGATGGATATTGGAGAGGTGGAGAAGACGGTTATTATCGAAGTAACCCTGATGGAAACCCGGATAATAATATTGGGAGTTTTATTAATAGCTTTTTTGATTAGAGGGATTGGAATTAAAGTCGGCTAGGGGTTGGAAGCACGGGGATGATTTGAGGCTGTGAAAACGTCTCGAATCGTCCCCGTTGAATACAGCCAAGGGATTTTACCACCCTTGCCATCTTTTTTACCACTCTCCGCCAGGGAATTTACCACGCTACGCCAACATGTTTACCAAAAAAGCCCTACAGATTAACATTCTAGTAACCTGATA